>JAPLHV010000153.1 GCA_026389455.1 Coprothermobacterota bacterium | reverse complement strand
TGGCTGATTCGCACCCGGTTCAGATCGAGGGCAAGGGCGCGGGCTACGAAAGATCGGGTGGAGAAAGGATTCTGGATCGATCCGATCACCTGCACCCCTTTCTTGTCAGGATCGGGGATGGCCAGCACCGCTTCCGGCTCCAGATAGGCATGCTCGATCAGTTGAGTGCGGTACTCACGCTCCAGCACCACTTCAGCTTGGCCGAAAGCGGCCGCGATGTCTCCTTTCCGCACCCGATGGCGGTTGACCACGTTGTCGGGTCGCGCTTCGTGCAGCGCCGGAGCGCCAGGGGTCAGGGCTTCCTCAGGCGTAAAAACGCCCGGCAGCGGCTCATACTCCACCGAGATGTGTTTCAGCGCTTCCTCTGCTGTGGCTTGGGTATCCGCCGCTACCAGCGCCACGCCATCCCCCAAGAAGCGCACCCGGTCCACAGCAAGCGCTGGTTGATCCTCGATAACCGCCCCAATCTCCTTGGCGCCGGGGATATCCAGTGCGGTTAAGATGGCCTGCACCCCTGGGAGGGCTGCGGCCTCGGTGGTATCCAGGGAGAGAATCCGGGCATGGGGGTGAGTCGCGAAGAGCACCTTCCCCCAGAGCATCCCAGGCAAAGATAGGTCGGCGGCATACAAGGCTCGCCCGGTGACTTTCTCTACCGCGTCGATGCGCGACACCGAGCGGTGTACCACTTTAGCCCCCGGCAGGTCGATAGCCCCCGGCAGGTCGATAGCCCCCGGCAGGGTGTCCTGCTTCAATTCTGCACCGATGAATCGCAGGGATCCAACGCAGCAAGGATCCGCTCGGGCGTGGCGGGAAGGCGGTTCAGTCGAACACCCAGGGCATCCCGCAAGGCGTTGAGGATGGCTGGAGCGACGCCGATCATGGCGAGCTCGCCGAAGCCCTTGGCCCCGTATGGCCCCACTTCGTCCGGTATCGATTCAAGCAAAAGGGTCACCTGCTGTTCAGCAATGTCTTGCGCAGTGGGGATGATGTAGGTGCTCAGGCTGGGAGTCTTGACCCGCCCCTCCTCCAGGATGAGATCCTCCATCAAGGCGAAGCCCTCCCCCATCACTACGCCGCCGCCCACCTGACCATGAACGAGCTGCGGATTAACGGCTTTGCCGATGTCTTGCGAGGAGATCACCTTTTCCACCCTCACCGTTCCGTCCAGGGTGTCTACCTCTAGCGTGACCAAGTTGGTCACGTAGCCGTAGCTCTGGTGCGGGATGCACTGGCCGTCCGGGCCATAAGGGGTAGTAGGTCGCAGTGGGAGGGTGCGGTAAAGGTGGTGAAGATGAAGCTGCCCGGTCTCTCCAGCCTCAATTCGTCCCCGCAGGATCTCGCCTGCTTCCTTCACGGCCCGGCCGCTGACGTAGACTTGGCGAGAGGCCGAGTTGGATCCCGCGTTCGGCGTTTGGGCGGTGTCCGGTTGGGCGAAATGAACCAGCGAGGGGTGGATGCCGACTGCTTGGGCAGCGATCTGCACCAGGGCAGATTGGATCCCCTGGCCGCTGTCCGTGGCAGCCGTCTTCACCAATAGACTGCGCACCTCACCTTTCGGGCAGACCTCCGCTTCGAGGATCACCTCGGTTTGGTCATCGAAACCAAAGCTGTAACCGACGTTCTTGTAGACCGTGGCCAGCCCGCGCCCCCAACGCTTGAAGGGACCGCTGGGCGGCTTGCTTGGGGGCGCCAGCCATTGACCGTTTTCCTCTTGCCAACCGGCGGCGAGCGCTCCATGACGCAGGGTCTCCCTGATCGCCACCCGGCCAGGGATGGGATGCCCAGTAGGCAGAATCGCTCCATCACGCATCAGATTGCGCATCCGGAAATCGACGGGGTCCAAGCCCAATCGGCGGCTCGCCTCATCCACCAGCGCTTCGTAGAGCATCGGAACCTGGGCAGAGCCGAATCCCCGCATGGCCATCGTCAGAAGATTGTTGGTGAAGACAGAGCGCCCCCGCACATGGACGTGGGGGATGTCATAGGGTCCGGTTGCATAAGAGACGGCGTCGCCCAAGACGATCGTACTGGTAGAGGTGTAAGCGCCGGCATCCGAGAGCAGGTCCATTTCCATGGCCAGGATGCGGCCTTCCCGGGTTACTCCTATCTTCCCGTGCATCTGGAAGGGGTGGCGCTTGCCGTGTCCGCGGATCGACTCCTCTCGCGTGTAGACCAACTTTACCGGGCAGCGGGTGTGAAAAGCGGCCAGGGCGAGTAGGCATTGCACAGAGACGTCCTCCCGGCCGCCAAAGGCGCCGCCGGTGGGCATCAACACCTCCCGCACCTCCTCTTCAGGAAGCTTCAGACAATGGGCGATCTGGCGGCGATCATCGTAAATCCACTGCGCCCCCACGTAGACCGTAACTCGCCCTTCCTCATCGATGAGACTGACGCCTGCTTCCGGCTGGAGGAAGGCGTGCTCGTTACAGGGAGTGGAAATATCCAGTTCCACCACCAGGTCGGACTGGGCGAAGCCGGCCTCGATGTCCCCGTGGCGCACCTCTATCTGGTCCAGCAGATTGCTTCCCTTCTCCGGGTGAACCAAAGGCGCCTCAGGTGACAGCGCCAGCCGAGGATCGAAGATAGCCGGCAAAGGCTGGTAGGTCACTGCGATGACCTCGCGAGCCATCTCGGCCTGGTGCTCGTTCCGTGCGACGACCAGCGCCACCGGATCCCCCACCGAGCGAACGATATCCTGGGCGAGCACACGCTGATCGTAGACATAGATGCCGAACTCGTTGCAAGGGACATCCTCCCAGGTGAAGATGCGCACCACCCCCGGCATTTGGCCGGCTTGGGCCGTATCGATGCGAAGGATGCGCGCATGGGGGTGTTCAGAAAAGAGCGCTTTGGCGTAAAGCATGCCAGGAAAGGAGAGATCGCCAGGATAAACTGCCTTGCCTTCCACCTTGTCCTTCGCATCTACGCGAGGCAGAGATTCACCTACCACGCCAAGATCAGCCATTCTGCGTCCTCCTTGGATCAGCGGTATCGCCAAAATAGACCTCCGGTCAACTTGGATTCCTTCTTATTTCAAGTGAGCAATCTTATCTTAGTATAGTCCAGTTTCCCCGTTAGCATGCAGATGATGGTCCCAATGTTCCTGAAGGTGCTGGTACCGCGAGCCTTTGCCTTGGTTGCCTGAACCAGGCTGTTGAGTCCCTCCAGGTGCTTCCCGAGGATCATCTCCTCCCATTGTTCGATCCCTTCTATTCTTCCATGTCCTTGCCTCTGTGAAGCTCTTGCAGTACCTTTGTCATTGGAGACCGCCTGAACAGCTCGTGTCTTTCCAGAGCTGCGATAGATTCAACGAGGTCTCTTTTCCTTTGGCAACCTCCGGGAACCTGTTCATCGACCAAGAATTTACAGTACCATGTAGTTACAAAACAACCGGAGACGAAAGAAAATAATGGCAAAGCAAATTGACCCTATAAACGACAAGCCATCATGCAGCGATGCCTTACAAAAAAAGACGTTTGCCGAGTTTTTCGCGGGCATCGGACTGATGCGCATGGGATTGGAAAGGGAAGGGTGGACGATTGCCTTCGCCAATGACATTGCCGTCGACAAATATGACATGTATTCAGAACACTTTCAGGACGCCAACCCTCATTTCATCATTGACGATATTCATAATTTGAAGGCCGACGGCATCCCAACGGTCGCATTGGCCACAGCATCTTTCCCTTGCAACGATCTATCATTGGCTGGCATGCGCAAGGGCTTGGCCGGCAAAGAATCATCGGCATATTGGGGATTCGTGCGCAAACTTGAGGAAATGGGCGATCGGCGGCCGCCCCTCGTGCTCCTCGAAAACGTGTCCGGGTTCTTGACGTCTGATGGCGGCCGCGACTTCAAGTCGGCTTTGCAGGCTCTCAACAGCTTGGGCTATGCCGTTGATGCCATGATCATTGATGCAGCGCGATTTGTCCCGCAAAGCCGGGTCCGCCTATTTGTAGTTGGCTGCCGGCAACACAGGCAGAGGATGTGGCAAGTAAAGGAAACGCTGAGTTTCTATGAAAGCGATATTCGGCCCAGACCGCTGGCGGAGTTCATCTTATGCCATCCTGAAATAGTCTGGAACATTAGAGAGGCCCCGCCTTTGCCCGTCGATGCGCCAGGGCTGCCGGACATCTTGGAGGATTTGCCCGATGCGTCGCCATTTTGGTGGAACGACGCGCGGCGGGATTATATGATCAGCCAAATGAGCGAAAGACACGCAACGCAACTCAAAAACATGATGGCGGGGAGCAAGTGGTCGTTTGGCACGGTGTTCCGCCGCATCAGAAATGGTCGTTCCATGGCAGAGTTGCGAAATGACGCGGTGGCGGGCTGTCTGAGAACGCCACGAGGAGGCAGCGCCCGCCAAATATTGGTTCAAGCGGGATATGGCCAGGTTAAGGTCCGCCTGATGACGCCGCGAGAGTGCGCAAGGCTGATGGGCGCCGATGACTTTGTCATTAAGGCGGATCTAAACAAGGCGCTGTTTGGATTTGGCGACGCAGTGTGCGTTCCCGTAGTTGCCTGGATTGCTAGGCACTATCTGAACCCACTGTTGGAAGAGATGCTTCGAAATGCCGACGGATCGCTGGAAAGGGTCGCGTTGTGCAATTGATTATTTTACTCTGGCTTAGTCTCACCGCGATTGGCAGGGATTCCCGGAAAGTGGAGGCAATTCCGCCTTTCTCCGCGGATAATTTTCTCGCGCCGCAGGGAGGCCAGGTTGCGGGACTTGGGCGTGGCGCAGTTCAAGCCATACTTGCCGACTATGGCATTGCCTGCCAGCCTGCGGCAGCTTGCGTAGCCGATTTGATCGAAGCTGCGCTCGCGCGACAGCGAGAATGTCCTGGCGTTATGGCAGCCGGCGCCATGATACAGCGCTTGGTAGGAGCGACGATCGAGACCGCCCTGCCGGATGCCCGGATTGACCGGAGGTCAATGTTGAGCATAAGGGATTCTCTGTTGCTGATGCCCCGGCGGGAAGAAAAGGAGACTTCTTCATCGGCGACACAGCTATTCATGTAACGACGGCGCCATCTGAAGCCATGATCAGGAAATGCTGCGACAATTTAGCGCAAAACCTTAGACCGTTGATCATCACCACACAGAGCGGTATGTGCGGCGTCTTTGCGCTGGCAAAAAATGCGGATGTTGCCTATAGGATCGATATCTTGGAAATAGAACAATTTATTGCGATCCAGATTGACCGGAGGTCAATATTTACGAATGGACCGCATTTCAACAGACGAAACGCTCTGTGACTGTCCGTCAGCTTGTGGAAACCTACAATCGCATTATCGACCAGTGCGAGACTGACCCCAGCTTGAAGATCGCAATGGGATAGCGCGGTGGATACATTTCCTCCAGAAAAGCGAAGCGCCATCATGCGTCGTGTGCGCTCGACCAATACGGCGCCGGAAAAGAGGGTCCGTTCCCTTCTCCACAAGCTTGGCTTCCGGTTTCGCTTGCATCGCAACGACCTGCCCGGGAAACCGGATATCGTGCTTCCAAAACACCACGTTGCGGTTTTCGTTCATGGCTGCTTCTGGCATCGCCATCAAGGCTGCCCTCATGCAACGACCCCTGCCAGCCGGCAGGAATACTGGCTGCCCAAATTCAAACGCACTATTGAACGAGATCGGAAAAATCAGAGTGAACTCAGACAGCAAGGGTGGAACGTAGCTGTCGTCTGGGAATGCGCTATAAAAGACGCTTCCAATCTGGCTTCGGACCTTGTCAGAATTATTGGCCATGGCGAGTCATTAGTCTGCCATCCGCAACCCGCCTCTATGGCGCTGGTTGCCGATAAACTGGAGGATTACCGTGCTGGAAAAAAGCCTGAGGAAAACGCTTCATAGTCAGTGGCAGCAATAACACTCAAGATCGCGTGGCTCCGACGATGGATTCACCCCTCTCGCATACCTGCAAAAGCGGGAGGAAGGGAGAGAGAGTGAGGCCGACCTTCAACCGACAGCGCTGATCTTGGCGATCAGCTCGCTTTTCACCTCATCCGCCCGTTCATTGGCAATCTGACAAGTCCCTGCAGCTTCATGGCCGCCTCCTCCGTATCCTAGCATCATAGCGCCGATGTTTAGCGTCGAAGTGCGGTTGAGAATTGATTTACCCACGGCAAAAACCGTATTCTGTTTCTGAAGACCCCACATGATCTGGATGGAAACCGTGCTTTGAGGGAAGAGCGCGTAGACCATAAAACGATTGCCTGCCCAAATCGCCTCCTCTTGCCGCAAATCCACGACCGCCAATGTGCCATGGACTTCAGTGCAGCGCTTCACCATCTCCTGGAACCGCTCCTCATGCTGGAAGTACAACTCGGTGCGCTCCATGACATCCGGCAATTGAAGGATCTCAGCGATGCTATGGTCGCGGCAATAGGAGATGAGGTCCATCATCAAGCTGTAATTGGAGACGCGAAAGGTCTTGAAGCGGCCCAATCCGGTTCGTGGATCCATGACAAAATTAAGCAGTACCCAGTCCGTGGGGTGCAAGATCTCCTCCAATGAGAAACGGGCTGAATCCGCCTTGTCGACCGCTTGAAGGATTTCTTGCGAGATGGCTGGAAAACGGGCGGGTCCACCCAAGTAGTCGTATAGAACATGGGCGGTCGAGGGAGCATGGGGGTCGATGATCAGATTGGCAGGTGTCGCGCCCAGCCGGCTGATCTCACTGGAATGATGGTCGAAGGCCAAATGAACCCGGGGGACATAAGGCAGGTTGGTGGTGATGTCTCGCTCATCAAGCTCGATCTTGCCGTCTTGCACATCCTTCGGATGGACGAACTTGATCTCGTCGATCATCTCCAATTCTCGTAACAGCATCGCTGCGACCAACCCATCCATGTCACTGCGAGTCACCAATCGATACTTCTCCGTCATTTGCATCTCCTCTTTCGGTATAGAGTCGGTGAGCCGATCCTACCCGGGTTTTTTGTTTTTCCTATCATTGTACCAGAGCATCGCTTGCAAGCGGAGCAAGGGCACATGGCGATGATGATCTTCAAGAGTCTTGGCGGTCTCAGGAAAGCAGGTAATCTCAGGAGTGGTCTTGGTCCCGGGGACGGTCACAGTCTCAGGTTTGCCGCACTGGGGTGCGGCGGTCCCAGGGATATGATCTACGCCGCATCGGTTCTCGTAGGGGCGGGTTTCAAACCCGCCCAGTCACAAGCAGTCACAGCATAGTGTTGCCTCATTCTCCAGAACGCCCTGCCGGGGGCTATCGAGTTGCCGGGGGCTGATTAGCTGCCGGGTGCTAGTTGGGGCCACGCATGCCTTGCCCCAACGGGGGCTATCAAACTGAAGCAAGTTGAGTTGTGCCGTCAGCCTTGCTGATCCCAGAGACCTTGTTACCCCTCAAATCTAAAGACCTGACCTCAGGTTTCCGTTGTCAGTATCTGAATGGAGCTCGTTCATGACCGCATGAATTACAGCAATGATATCGATCTGATCGGACTTGATGTGGTAGATGATTCGGTATGAACCTTGGATCATTTCTCGGATCTGATCGATGTCATATTCCGGTACTTTTCGGCCCGATAGAGGGAACTTGGCAATCTGTTGAGTGCGTCGGGTCAGGCAATCCACCATGCGCTTCGCATACTCTGGCGAATCTTGCGCGGACTTCCTTCACTTCTTTGGTTCGACCCGCCTTGCTATCGTCCAATCCTTTTTCGATGACTTCACGCACATAGATCTCGTGCATAAGATCATCCCAAGTTGCTCTTTCCGGCAAACGGTCGACGATCTTGTGAGCTTCTAGCTTTTCCATGATAGCTGACATGGGACTTACCTCCCATTTTTTTTTACTTTAGCAGAAGATGAACGGGCTCTCAATCCTCTTGCTGAACAATTATTAGGGGTTCCTTTTCATTTCAAGTGGGCAACCGGCCAGCCTGCGGCTAGATAGCCCCCGGCAGGGTGTCCTGTCCAGCATCTCTGTAATTAGCCCCCGGCAGGGTGTTCATGGCGATGATGGTCTTCAAGAGTCTTATCAGCCCTGGGATAGTCAAGCCTGGTTGGATTTTGTCTAGTCACTACTGATGCCGCACTGGGGTGCGGCGGTCCCAGGGACGGCATTAGTCTCAGGGATAGGTTTTACGCCGAATCGGTTCTCGTAGGGGCGGGTTTCAAACCCGCCCAGGCACGAGCGGTCTCAGCACAGTGCTGCCTCATTCTCCAGAACACCCTGCCGGATGCTCGGTGGGACCACGCATGCAATGCTCCAAGGGGGGCTATCAAACTGAAGCTGGTTGACTTGTTGCCGTCAGCCTTGCTGATTCCAGATACCTTATTTACTCGCAGACTGCCTTACCCGCTCGGTTTGAGAAAGAGCCAAACAACTCATCCAATTCTGGAATAAACTCCCCATGGTCGATTCGATCTGCAATGATGCGTAGCGCCAGAGCCTTTGCTTTTGCCAAGGCCTCTTGGCGGGTCATTCCATAAACCATTGCTCCTGGAATATCACCGACATCCGCGATCCAGCGGCCATCATCTTCCTTCTCGATTTCAATTCTCATGATGTCCTCTTCCTGCTTGTATGCTACTTGCGATAGGTCCATCGGGCAATGTATCCCTGAAGTCAAGTTAAATTTGCAGGCACCCCCCTTTGTTGATCGAAGGGCTTCATCGTCGCCCAAGATCGAGGACAGGCAACTGGATAGTGAAATAAGGAGGATCGCCTTTGTGTCAAGCGATCCTCCCTTGGTATGAAGGTGTTAGGAAAAACCGATTGGGCTAGGGTTTCGGCAAGATCAACTGCAGCCCTGCCATCTTGGCCTTGGCCCAGTAGCCGGAGAGGGGGAGGAAGCTGCCTCCTGATGTTGAGGTGAGGGCTTCGTAAGCGCTGCCGCTCCAGCGGAAGAAGGTGCCTTGGATCCAATTGGAAGCGACGGCTTGGTCCAGAGAGACGGGAGGATTCCCCTCTTTGCTTACCTGCACGGTGAACCAGGGGATGGGGGATTCGTAGGGAACGCCGATCATGTTCCAGCCGAGGGCCAGGTCGATCTCGGTCTGGGCAGCTCCGTTCGGTTTGCCGGTGACTGGGTAAGAGACGGAAGTAGATACTTTCAGCCAGTAGGCTTCTTCTTGGTTAAGGACGATCAGATCCTTGCCGAGGTAACGTCCATTGGCTGCATCCCAGGCATAGAGCAACCAGCCGGAGGGGAGATTGCCAAAGACGTCGCTGGGGTTGGAGGAATCCGGCATCACCGGTAAAGAGATCATGTTCCAGTTTGCCTGCAGGGTGTAGGTGACGGTGTGGGTGGGGGGCTCGTGTCTACCTGGTGGTCCGGAGGTCTGTTCCCAATGCCCTTCCGTGTTCAGTTCCGCAGCGTGAGTCGATCCATCTCTCGCAGTTCTTCTCTCATTGCGGTCATAACTGCCTAACAGATCCCCTGCGGGCTGGTCCGGGTTCGCAGCATCTGAACCCATGGACGATTGGCGTGGGCAGCCTTCCCCTGAAGGTCACTCAAGGTTCCCAGGAAAGCCTCCAGCTCCTCTGACGCGGCTTGTTCGAAGATAGAACTCCAACTGAGCAGGGATATGGCCGGGCGATGGATTGGAAGAGGTAGCTCTCCGCCTTCCGTTGTCCGTTCTTCTCCACCTGTCGGCGGGTTTCTTCCAGGCGTTTGCCGAGGATTATCTCTTCCCACCTCTATGAACACCATGCGCCTGGCCCGCGAGCCCAAGTCTTCCAGGCGTTTGCCGAGGATCATCTCTTCCCAGTGCTCGATCCCTTCCATATCCGTGCCTCTGTGCCTCTCTTGCAGTGCTTTTGTCATCGGAGACCTCCTGAATCGCTCGTGTCTTTCCAGAGCTGCGATCAATTCAACGAAGTCTCTTTTCTTGTGGCAACTTCTGGTAACCTGTTCATCGACCAAGAGTTCGCAGTGCCCGCAACGCTGCAGCCGACTGCGGAAGCTACTTTGTGAACGCAGCGACGCTACTTCCAGGCCTTGGCCAGCCAGGGGCAGCAGAGACGGCGCGGCTTGGCGCAGGTCACCGCCATTCGCCAGCAACGAACCTTTCTTCGTGATCCAATGGGGACAGATTTGAAATCTGTCCCCGGAAGGCGCTGCTGGCAGCAATGCACCTTTCCATGGGGGAAAGCATAGGCGCAGCGACCATCCACCAGACGCAGGGGGGCGATGGGCGGGGAAGGCAGGCGCTCTTCCTCGGCCAGAACTGGCCGGCCCCTCTTAACGCGCCTCTTCAACCCCACCCTTCGGTAGCCGGTTCCCCTTCCTTTGTGGCTGGTGGAGATCATGCATTCCTTGCACCAACTGGAGAGGTGGCCGTTGCGCTTGACGTAGAAAGCCTCCAAGGGCTTCACTCTGTGGCAGTGAGGGCAACGCTTGCCGCTCAC
>JAPLHV010000121.1 GCA_026389455.1 Coprothermobacterota bacterium | reverse complement strand
TGGGGTATGTGGAGCCGGTAGCGGAGTTCTACGCCCGGCTCCAGATGCTGGCCGACATGACGCTGATTTGTTTGCAGGGGCTCTTGCCGACCCAGGAATTTAGTGACCTCCGGCTGGAATACCCCTTCCTTGCCCTCTCATCCCGGGCCCATTGGTTGCTGCAGATCTCCCGTAAGGAACTGGAGAACCAACCCTTGCAAGATTTGGACTTGTATGGTGTGAAATACTTTGCCGATTCGCTGGCGGAACTGACAAAAACGCTACTAATGAGCAACCAGGATCTCGACCTCAATACTTTCCGCAGCGCCCTCGTATCTGATGTGCACACCGACGGGAACAGCCAGATGGCCTTGGAGGAGGCCACCGGCAATCTGAGAAGCCTGGTGGCGGCTGTCATGGCGCCCGATGGGCGGATTTTCCTCAGCATCGGTCCGGTGATGAGCTACTACGAGTTCAAGCAGCCTATCGCGCAGCGGCTCACCGATGCAGCTTGGCGAGCCATGTTGAACGGCGAACATCCCGACCTGCCGGCCTGGACGAAGGACTACTCCGAGTGATCCCTTGACTGGACGGCAGGTGGGGACTAGGAGGGGAGGCAAGCGCCTGCTCCTGGCAGTGCTGGCGCTTGGGATCTGCCTGGTCCCGTTCGTCTTGCGGCCAGCTACAGGCGAACCAGGCAAGGTGGAAGTTGCTGCAAGCCAGTATCCCGGCAGCGTGGAGATTGGTGCAGACCAGTATCAAGGCAGGGTGGAGGTTGCTGCAAGCCAGAGTCCCAGCAGTGTCGCCGCTGGAGTCGTTCCTCACCACCTTCTGGCCCAGGATGTCATCCAGGCCTTCTTTTACACTGTTTCCCAACAAACCCAGCCCGACACCGTCGTCCTTCTCTCCCCCGACCATTTCCACGCCGGCGCCTTTCGTGGCAGCTCCTTCCTCTCGGTAGCAGGCGCCAGCTTCCTCAACCTGCCGGTGCAGAACAACCTGATCCAGGCCTTGTGCCGGGAAAACCCGATCGCTCTGGACGAAGCGGCGGTAGGACTGGACCATGGGATTACCAACCTTCTCCCGGCCATCCGGGAAGCTTTTCCCGAGAGTCGAATCGTCCCTTTGATAGTGGCGGAAACGACCGACCGTGATGCCCTGGACCGCTTGGCGGCCTCGTTGGACGACCTGGGGAAGCCGGACGCCTTGGTCATCGCCAGCGTCGATTTCTCTCACTATCTCCCCGGGGCGATGGCTGCCTTCCACGACGCCAAGAGCATCCGCGTGCTCCTGAACAACGAACAGAGTGAGTTCGCCAAGATCGAGGTGGACTCCTGGCAATGCCTTTACTTGGCCCGCCAGTTCGCCCGGCTGCGAGGAGCTGAGCAACCCCTCATCATCGCCCACGCTGATGCCGGGGACTATAGTGATGCAAGCGGCCCGGAAGGCGTCACCAGCTACTTCAGCTTCCTCTTCGAGAGTGGCGCCCCCCCTCTGGATCTTCCTGAGGCCAACATCCGCACTGTTCTCTTCGTCGGGGATATCATGCTGGACCGGGGCGTGGAGGCGCTGATTGATCGGAACAGCCCAAACTACCCGTTCCAGTCTGTCTCCCGGGCGCTATATGGCGTGGATCTGGTTGCCGGCAACCTGGAGGCGCCGATCACCGCCCACCCGGTGCAGTTCCCGCCTGGCTTGCTGTGTTTCTCCGTCTCCTGGGAGACGGCCAGTGGATTGTCCGCTTTTAACCTGCTTTCTTTGGCCAACAACCATGCCTTCGACCTGGGGCCGGGGGGGCCGGAGGAAACGCGGGCGATCCTGACTCAACAGGGGATTGCCACGGTGGGTGATCCGTACGGCTGTGACCCCGAATACGCCTACGTGAAGGGAGACCTCGTGATCCTGGCCTTCAATCGGGTCGGGGATGAAGCGGAGGCAGATCTCCTGGCTGCCATTCGGACGATCCGACAAGCGCACCCCACGCAGTTCCTGGCGGTCTTCTTCCACTGGGGCGAGGAATATCAGGGTCACAGCTCACCCGAACAGCAGCAGCTAGCCCACCAGGCGATCGACAGCGGGGTGGATCTGATTGTGGGCTCGCACCCTCACGTGGTGCAGGAGATCGAGCGCTACCAGGGGCAAGATTCCGGCCGGAGCGGGCTGATCGTCTATTCGCTGGGCAATTTCGTCTTCGACCAGTACTTCTCTGTAGAAACGCAGCAGGGCTTGGCGCTGGGTATCGAACACTCTCCCGGGAAAGCGTTGATCCGGCTCTTCCCCCTGACAAGCGAGCTCTCTCAGGTGAGGTTGATGGATGACCAGGAATCGAAGGCCTTCCTGGAGACTCTGGCTCAAGCCTCCGACCAGACGCTGGTGGATCAGATCAGAACCGGCAGGATCGAGATAAGCGATCAAGGCGCCCGGCTGCGCCTGTATCCCTGCTATTGAAGAAACAACTCGGATAGGCAGAGGAGACTTTCCCGAGAAGCTGCTGTTGCCAGAAATGGTATATGAATTTGCGAGTAACCCCTACAATAATAGTGTAAGTCAAAAAATCGGTTCAAAGGAGGGTCCATCAATGAGGTGGTGTGTCGTCTTCGTTCTGCTTCTTGCGTTAGTGTTCCCTTGTCTGGGTGGGATCCCAAGCACCGTGGCTGCTCAGCCCGAGGTGGTCGTCTACGACTTCATCGCCAACGCAGCTAACGCCGAATGGGTGGGTTGGGAGGGAGGCAGTAACCATCCCTTGACCTACGGCAGCTCCAGCTTCACGGACGGTTTCGCCATGGCCTATAGCGGCTCAGTGGAGAGTGGAGAAAGCGTGAGCAATGGCCTGGAAACGTACCCGCCGTCCAACGCGCCCAGCGGGACCACCGGAGACTTTCGGCACGTTTTTGTCCCTAAGAATGCCCAATTGAAGGTGACTTTCGGTTTCAAGAGCGGGGCCAATGCCACCGATGGGGTCGAGGTAGGAGTGGCATTCGCCTTGGATGACCCCAGCACGCCTGTTTCGCAACTAATCAACAAAACGAAAGGTTATGATGGTAGCCTATTGACCGCGACCTTCGACTTGTCGCCTTATGGTGAAAGGATTGGTGGGTTCCAATTGTTCGTCCGTTCCGGTCCGTCAGCCACCGCGGACGCATTGGTTTGGACTGCGGCTGTGATCACTGTGACCAGTCCCTCACCCGGGCAGCCGAGCGTGGTGACCTACGATTTTATGGCTGCGGCCTACGCAGCGGAATGGTTCGGTTGGGTTTCAGGCGCTTCCCAACCGATCACTTTCAATGCAGCGGCCACCAACCAGGGATACGCCGGCGGCTTCGATGGAGCGCTGGAGGACGGGAAAAACTATACCAACGCGCTGCAGACAATCCCCCCGCTCCAATCTTCCAGCGGGCTCACTGCCGAGTGCCGCAACCTCTACATTCCAGCAGGATCCAGGCTGCGGTTCCTCTTTGGCTTCCAGAAAGGGCTGAATGCTACAGATGGGGTTGAGGCCGGGATCGGTGCATATGCTGCCTCATCCATCGATGTAGAGTTGGCTGTAGAAAAAAAATATGACAACTCGTTGAAAGAGGGAATACTGGACCTATCATCCTACGCCGACGTGATAGCTGGTTTCCAGCTCTTTGTCCGTGCCGGCGCGTCGGCACAGGCCGACGGCCTGGTGTGGGTTCGGGCGGTGATCGAGATTCCCGCGCCGGTTATCAGCGTTGTCCCGACGGTAATGCATTTTTTCATCGGCAATCCGGTCTACCAGGTGAACTCGCTCAGTAAAACGATGGATACATCACCGGTGATCGTGGAAAGCCGCACCTTCCTGCCGATCCGCTTCGTAGTCGAGGAGTTGGGAGCGGTGGTGGCCTGGAACCAGTCCGAACAGAAAGTGACGATTACCCTGCATGGGAAGACACTAGAGCTGTGGATCGGAAGGAACTACGCCACGGTGGACGGGAAGAACGAACTGATCGACCCTGCGAATCCCAATGTCGCTCCCTTCCTCCAGCCTCCGGGGCGCACCATGATGCCGCTGCGCTTCATTTCAGAGACCCTGGGCTGTAAGGTGGACTGGCTGCAACCCACGCAGGAGGTCGTGATCACCTACCCGGCTCCCTGAGAGGGAAGGGGGTCACATCTTCATATGTCATTCTTTTGGTTCATTTTCATTTCAAACGGGTGACCTGCCAGCCTGCGGCTAGACAGCACCCGGCAGGGGCGACCCATGCGTCACCTCTACGGGAGCTATCGAGTTGCCGCAAGCTAACTTATTGTCATCTACCTTGAAAATCCCAGAGACCTTGTTTGCCTCGGACTGCTTTTCCCACCCGGTTTGAGAAAGAGCCTATTTTGGTGACATATGAAGATGTGACCCCAATTTACACATGCGTCACCTCTACGGGAGCTATCGAGTTGCCGCAAGCTAACTTATTGTCATCTACCTTGATAATCCCAGAGACCTTGTTTGCCTCGGACTGCTTTTCCCACCCGGTTTGAGAAAGAGCCTATTTTGGTGACATATGAAGATGTGACCCCAATTTACATGAGAAAGAGCCTATTTTGGTGACATATGAAGATGTGACCCCAGGTGATACAGTAGAGTTATGAAGAGGATCGACCTGAACGCCGACTGCGGCGAGAGCTTCGGCGCCTGGATCTTGGGGAGGGACAGCGAGCTGCTTCCCCTTCTCAGCTCGGTCAATGTAGCCTGCGGACTGCATGCCGGCGACCCGGCCGTGATGGAGCGGACAGTGAATCTGGCCAAGCCTCTGGGCGTCTCCGTCGGGGCTCACCCCGGCTACCCAGACCTGCAGGGGTTCGGTCGGCGCAAGTTGCAGATGGGAACGGAGGAGGTGTACGCCTTCCTCGTCTACCAGGGAGGCGCGTTGCTGGGTTTCTGCCGCGCAGCCGGGATCCCCCTGGCTCACTTGAAAGCGCACGGAGCCCTCTACAATGCCGCAGCAACTGACCTCGGCTTGGCTGAAGCGATCGCCCGAGCCGCCCGCGCGCTCGATCCCGACCTGATCCTCCTCGCCCAGTCCGGCTCGGCGATGGTCCAAGCCGGCCGCTCCCTGGGCCTGCGCGTCGCCGAAGAGGCCTTCGCCGACCGCGCCTACGATCGCCACGGCAACCTGGTTCCGCGCAGCGAAACCGGCGCCGTGTTGCACGACCCACAGGAGATCGTCCGCCGCGTGCTTCGCCTGGTGCAGGAAGGGGAGGTAGAAACGATCACCGGCGAATACATACCTTTGACGGCGCAGAGCATCTGCCTGCACGGCGACAACCCCCAGGCTCTCACTATCGCTCTCGCCTTGCGGCAAGCGCTGATGGAAGCCGGGGTGGCCATTTGTCCTCTCCCTGAGCTGGTCTGAACGAGGGTGCGCGAGGCTCCCCGTTTCCACCTGGCTGGGGAGAGCGGCCTCTGGGTGGAGCTGGGAACGCGCATCGACCCGGCCCTCTCCAGCCTGGCCCGGGCACTGGCCGCTCGCATCGAAGAATGGCCGGAGGTGGAGGAAGCGGCGCCTTCCTATGCGGGCGTGCTGGCGCTCTACAATCCCCTGGCGACGACGATGGAGTCCCTGCGCGAGCGGATCGCCGAAGCGTGGGCTGCCCTTGATCCCGAGGAACTACCCCCTTCGCGGACGATCCTCCTGCCGGTGGCCTACGGCGGGGAGTACGGCCCCGACCTGGAGGCGGTAGCCGATCACACCGGCTTCTCCGCAGAGGAGGTGTTGCGGCGACACGCCTCCACCCTCTACCTTGTTCACCTGATCGGCTTCACCCCCGGCTTTCCCTATTTAGGAGGCCTCCCCCCCGAGCTGGCCACGCCGCGCCTGCCTACCCCACGGACCCGCGTCCCAGCCGGGTCGGTAGGCATCGCTGGGTCGCAGACCGGCGTCTATTCCTTGGAGAGCCCCGGAGGCTGGCGGCTGATCGGTCGCACCCCTACCCTCCTTTTCGACCCCCGCCGTGACCCTCCCTCCCTCCTGCGAGCCGGCGACCGGCTGCGCTTCCGCCCCCTTCCTTCATCGGATTTCTCGCTTTTAGCTGAAGCGTCGGCAAGAGGAGAGAGAACCTGGGAGGAGCAGCTATGATCCTGCTGCGCGCGCATCGGCCCGGCTTCCTCTCCACCATCCAAGACCTCGGCCGCCCCGGATACCTGAAAGAGGGGCTGCCTCCCTCCGGCGCTTTGGATGAACCAGCTTTCCTCGCTGCCAACCTCTTGGTGGGGAATCCCATCGAAGCCGCCGCCCTGGAGCTGACCCTCTGGGGAGGAGAATGGGAGTGTCTGGCCGGTGGTTGGGCCGCAATCGCCGGGGCGGATATGAAAGGGCGCTTGAACGGGGAACCGATCGGCAACTGGCGCTCGCTGCAACTGTCGCGGGGGGACCGTTTGGAGCTGGGAAGCTGCCGGAACGGATGCCGTACCTATTTCGCCTTGGAGGGAGGGATCGAGGGAACACTGGTGTTAGGGAGCCGCTCCACCTATCTGCGGGCGGGGCTGGGCGGCCTGCAGGGTCGGGCTATACAGTCCGGGGATCTGTTACTGGCGCGGACGAAGCAAGAGCGGGGAGAGCAATCGTCTCAACTTTGGGAAGAGGAGCAGCCGGGGCAACAGAAAGTTCCCCGCGCCTTAGAACAGTCCTCCATCCCTAACTATCCCGATCCGTGCATTCTTCGAGTTCTGTGGGGGCCGCAGGAGGAGCGATTCCCGGCTGAGTTGCGAGCCGTCTTCAGTAGCAGCGCGTACCGCGTCAGCGAGCGTCATGACCGGATGGGAGTGCGGCTGGAGGGATCTTCTCTGGCGCCGCCCAAGGGAAGCGACCTCCTCTCCCAAGCGATCCCCCCTGGAGCCGTCCAGATACCCCCGGATGGCCAACCGATGGTGATGCTGGCCGACCGCCAGACCACCGGCGGTTACGCTGTGATCGCTACCGTTCTGGGGGCTGACCTGTGGAAGGCCGGCCAAATGAAAGCCGGCGACGTTGTTCGCTTCCATCCCGTCCCCTTGGAGGAAGCTCGAACAGCCTGGCGTGACTTCCGCGCATACCTATCACAGCTTCCCATCCACTTCTACTCGCTCTAATCGGTATTCTACTCCTCGATCTCCGGCGGAGAAGGCTCGGTGTCCTGGCGCTTACGCCCCAGGTAGAGGGTGTGTTCACAGGAGCCAACAATAGTGGGGTGGGTGCAAGTGGCCAGGTGAACCTGCCACCAGGTCTCTCCGGACCCCTCTTCGGCCAAACGGTTCAGGGCGCCGTTCAATGAGCTTGCCAACCCTTCCAGGGCGACCAGGGTGATCGTCTCCGCCCCCAACACTTCATATTGAGCTTCCAGCTCCAAAGGGTCGCCAAAGTAAGCGGTGGTGAAAGCCCCGGTGAAATCACGGCCTGCCTCCTGGTAGGGCCGCCCCAAATAGCGCAGGCAATCACCGCCGGTGATGAATTCCGGGAACTCGACCAAGGAAGCGCGGAAGACCCCCAATAGGGGGACGATGGCTGCCGCCACCAGACCACCCGGCTTCAAAACGCGCAGGCTCTCGCTCATCGCCGCCAAGCGGTCTTCCTCCTTCACCAGGTGGTAGAGAGGGCCGGCTAGCAGCACTGCGTCAAACTGCTCGTCCGGGAAGGGCAAGGAAGTGGCCGAAGCGTGGACGAAAGCCTCAATTCCACAGACGCCCAGCTCCACCGCTTTCTCCTTGGCGAAAGCAAGGCACTTCTCGGAGAGATCGAGCAGCGTAACCCGGTATCCCTCTTGCGCCAGAGCGACGGCATAACGTCCCGGCCCTCCGCCGCAGTCCAGGATACAGGCTGGAGCCGGCGGCAG
>JAPLHV010000226.1 GCA_026389455.1 Coprothermobacterota bacterium | reverse complement strand
GCCTGGCGGAGCCGACCCAAGCAGCAAAACGCTGTCGCTGTGGAACGCTGGCGGAAAGACCCTGAACTGGGCGGTGGAAGGGTCGGCAGGTTGGCTGACGCTTTCACCCAGCACAGGGACCAACACCGGCAATGTGCAAGTGGGGGCCCATATCGCCGGAATGGCTGCCGGGACTTACACTGCCACCCTCACCATCAAAGCGCCTGGAGCGGGCAACAGCCCGCAGGCGATCCCGGTGATCCTGGAGATTACGTCTGGAGTAATTGGCCTGAACTACAGCCTGCTCTCCGGCTGGAATATGATCAGCGTGCCGCTGGCGTTACAGGATCCGCGTCCGGACGCGGTCTTCCCGTCAGGATGGCCCCTCTTCTCCTGGGATGCGAACCAGGGCCGCTACCTGCAGCGCAGCGAGATTACGCTTGCTATCGGCCGGGGGTATTGGCTGAAGGTTCCATCCTCCCAGCCGATGACCATCAGCGGATTGCCCAATGACGCCGCGCTGTTTTCTATCCAGCTCTCCTCGGGTTGGAACCTGATTGGCGCGCCGTACCGCCAGGCAGTGGCCTGGTCTGCGGTAAACGTCAGCAAGGGGGGCGAGAACAAGGCTCTGGATGCCGCGTTTTCCGCCGGCTGGGTAAAGGAGCCCTTCTATCATTGGACAGGAAGCGCCTATGAGGTGATATCGAGCGGGGGAACCTTCGAACCGACCTCGGGCTATTGGTTAAAAGGACTCCAGGATGGTTGCGCGCTCGTGTTCACCAAACCATCAATCGCTCCTTAGGGCAGCGTTGCAATCCCCACTTTAGGGATGATCAACGCCGGGAATAGCGCTGCGGGTCGCACGATCCGCTCCATATCTCTTCAATCCAGCGACGAGTGGAACCGGGGTTCACTCATGTTATCATGCATTTATGAAGAAGCACGTGTACGTCGATACCTCCATCATAAGCTACCTGACCGCTCGCCCCAGCCGGAATATCCTGGCTGCGGCTTGGCAGCAAGTAACGGAAGAGTGGTGGGATACGCAGAGGCGCCGTTTCGATCTGTTCACATCGGAGGTCGTACTGGCGGAAGCAGGTCAGGGTGACCCCGACGCAGCTCAGCGCAGAATCGAAAGGCTGCGGGATGTACCCGGTCTGGCCGTGACAAAGTCCGTCGCAGCCTTGGCAAGGAAGCTCTTAGAAGAGGGCGCATTGCCGCGAGAGGCAACGGACGATGCCATGCACGTTGCGATCGCGGCTGTTCACGGCGTCGACTACCTTCTCACATTGAACTGCTGTCATCTAGACAACGCCGAGCACCGAGAGAAAACCTGAGGTGCGGCGGGTGTGCAGCGAGGCGGGATATCGCTGTCCGGAGATCTGCACACCGCAGGAACTGATGGGAGACGAAGGGTATAACTGACGAGATCATCCAGGAGGTCTGGCGCGCGAAAGACCTCATCGCCAAAGCGTTTCACTACAATGTCGACGAATTAGCTGCCGAGATGCGCAGTCGCGAGAAAAAGTCCAACAGGAAATTTCTGGATCTATCGAAGGACAGCGCCCAATCAGCCGTTGCATCTGATGAGGCAACGCCCCGCGGCTGAACAGCAAACTATTCGACGCGTCGCCGCAGAACTTGACCCGACCCTGGAGGTGAAGATCAATCGCGTATTGCGGGTTCCATCCTCCCGATTACGCCGGGTTGGTAAACTGGAACGAAACGTGGAGTTGGCAGCCCGCAAGCTGGCAGGACCGGGCAGTATCTTTATCTTCTAAGAAACCCCCACTTCGGGTTGCAGGGGAACCAGACGGAACCCAAGGCTGTGCGCCATTTTCTTCACCTTCCGCTCCCGGACGAGGCGCATGTCCTGGTAGGAAGGGAAGAGAATCTCCTGACGGTAGTCGACGCCCGCTTTGACTAGCACATAGATCACCCGGGCCAGTTTGTGCGCCGTGGCAGCGATCGCCCCCGGAGCGCCTAAACGCATCAACTTCCCCCGGAAGAACTCGCCCATAGGCGCTTTGTTATGCCAGAACACGCTGCCGCGGGCTATCAAGTTAGCGAAGAGCCTGACCCAGCCGATTGGATCCGGGCAGAGTGCTCGAGGAGAGGATCTTGCCGCCGCTGACCTTGTTGTGCGGAGCCAAACCGAGCCAGGAGCAAAAGTGCTCACTGGTAGGGAAGCGATCTAAGATAGGGCCCACTTCGGCCAGGAAGAGCAGGGTGGTTCCCAGGCCCACCCCGTCAATGAGGGTCAGATCAGTTCCAAGGATGCGTTGCAGGCAAGCCCGGCGCTCCAGCTTGGGAGGACTGGAGGCTTCGCTTCCCCCGGTGGAAGCCCTCGCTCCTTTCTTCCTCCGGCCGTTGACACCCGCAATTCTAGCGGAGGAGATGATGCCTGGAGAGCCCGGGGTGACTGGAGAGCCCGGGGTGACTGGAGTGTCTGGAGAACCTGGGGCCTTGTGGTCGTCGAGCGCCTGAGGACAGGAAGGGTCCGAGGGGTTGGAGAGATCCGAGAGGTCCGAGAGGTCCGAGGAACCTGGCGGACTGTTCGCTCCCGGATCCCGGCGACGGGCCGCCACCGCTCGCAGCAGATCACGATACCCATCCTCTTCCAGCGGCCTGCGGTAGCGCTGCGGCAAAAACGTGGCCATCTCTTTCCACAGGGGCGCTGCGGTGAGGGAGGCCAGCCGTTCTTTCAGGATCCCGCTTTGCGCTCCGTAGTCGGCGCATTTGGCGCGAACCAGTTCCTGGTTGATGGGGATCCCCCGGCCGTGCAAGTACCACAAATCGAAGACGTCGCGCCCTTTCAGGTATGGTCGCCCTCCAATCGCCACTAACTTGTAGGCCAGGATCTCCTCCTCGCTTTCCACCCAAAGCAGCGCCAGGGGAAGCCCCGGCAGGGCGAAAGAGAGCCGAATCGGCTTTAATTCTCGGGTATAGGAGGGGTAATGGGCGATCTCCAGATTCAAGGAGGTTGAGTCGGCCTGGGAGGAGGCTTGCTGGTGAAGGCGCAAACGAAGCAGACCTTCTGTCTGTTTCAATCAAGATCGTCGGAATAGCGCGGTCCTTGGTAGACGAGCCGCAGGGCTGTTCCCCCCTAGAAAGTGAGGTGACGCGCTTCCTCGCTTTGAGCCAGTTCGCCCAGCAGATAAATCTGAAGCGCTTCCCGCTAAGCAACCTTGGCCGGGATCCCTTCCTCTTGGGCGCGAGCGGTGCAATAGGTAGTCAGATTCATCTCGGCGCCATTCTAGGACATATTTGTCCCTTTTCCGACCCAGACGCTACGCGAAACTCAGGGACGTTGTTCAATTGTCAACCAAACGGCATCGCTGCCCGGTTTAGATTGCAGGTTAAGATCTGCCAGGTTGGGTATACCGGGCATCTTTCTTGGAAGCAATGGCCAGTCACCTGCAAGAAGCAAGAAGGGGGGCTTCCGAGAAAATACGATCCGGCATCATTGCGAGTTAGTCAACAATTTAACGGCGTCCCTGACGCCACTCATTTGCTCAAAGTCATCTACGGTATTAAAACGGTCCTAGAACTCTTGGGCTATAGCGACGTCAAGACCACGATGATCTATACTCATGTCTTGAACTGGAGACCGGCGGGTTCACACTCGGGTGGCCAGACTATGAGCCAATCGAGGAGGTTGTATGATGCCGATTCGCATAATTATTGTTGGGACCAAGACAGAATAACAAGAGAAAGATGGAAATGATGGAACCGACACAACCACTCGCCGAAGTATTTGGTCACATTCTAGCCGACACTTCAGCAAAAGCGAACCGTTACCGATCCAGTCGTCTTTGTCCCTATAACAACAAGGTCCCAAACTGCACGAAGGACAAAGCCAAAAATCCTCTTGGTGTATGTAGCGTCTTGCATAAAGGTTCTCCAGCGATAACCTGCCCGATTCGATTTCGTGAGGATTGGCTTATCACCGATGATGCCGCATCCTTCTTCTTTGACAAGGGTATTGCTTGGACTTCTTTAACAGAGGTGCGGTTAAACGACGCAAATGGCAAAGCGGCTGGAAACATTGACGTTGTCCTCGTCGCCTACGATGAAGAAGGCAAGGTGTTCGACTTTGGCGCTCTTGAGGTTCAAGCGGTTTACATCTC
>JAPLHV010000209.1 GCA_026389455.1 Coprothermobacterota bacterium | reverse complement strand
TCCGGTTGGTTGCTATAACTGGAACTGCTACATACTATGGGACAGACAAGGCATTCACCACTTCACCCACTCAACTGCCTGTGACAACCTATACATTTTCCTTTAACCCGGGTTGGAACATGATCACCCTGCCCTTGGCGACGGATCCTGATCCGTATAATGTTTTTGAAAATAGTTTTCCGCCTCCACCCTTGCTGCCCGAATCATTGCCGCCGGGGTGGTCGTTGAGGGCAAGGATACTGGCTGAAAACCTCCGCTTCCAGCTTTGCCATCACCGGCGCGATCTATGAAGGTCAATTGGCAATGGATTTGGCGGTTGGCTGGAACATGGTCGGCCAACCCTATCTGACGCCTCTATCTTGGAGCGGGGCCAGGATCTCCTATCAGGGAAGTTCCTACTCCTTGGATCAAGCAGCGGCGCTGGGCCTGATCAGCAATGCCCTCTACGCCTGGAATGGTTCCAGCTACCTCAACAACTGGGGGCAAAGTCTCCCGGTGGGGCAAGGCGCTTGGCTTCGCGCCAAGCTGCCCTGCCAGCTTATCTTCTCCAACCCCTAGCAGCAGCGCAACTGTCCCCTCTATCTCCCCTTCCCCTCGGCGCCTGCACACCCCCAGCGAACAGGGCGAACAGGCGCGGCGCATCCCAGCTCGGCATCGGCGAGGCATCTCTGTTGAGCATCAGCGGCTCGTCCCATCTGAATATCCGTGGCGCACGCGCCGGCGACCATTGCCGAATACCTGGGAAAAGGCTGCGTGGTGGTAAGATAGTGAAAAGGTCAAGAGGTATGTTCTTTAAGGATAAAACACAGCAGGAGGTGGATCAGTTGACAGAAGAAGAGACACAACCAAAGGGTGTTGAGAAAGCAGCGGTCCAAGATGACGTTGCTTCGATCGAGAAGCCGTCAGCACAGAATAACCTTGAACCTTTCATCGATGATGAGGAGATCCCCGAATACTATTCAAACATACTGGGAGTCCGGACCGGACCCTATGATGTGGAATTGGTCTTTGGACTGAATCATCCCACTAGAGGGCCTAAAGCATTGGTGCGCGTGAGGACTAGCCAGAAGCATTTTCAAGCGATTGGGGATACGATTGCGCGCATTCTCAAAGAGCAGGAACCGGCCTCCTAATGGCCTATTACCAAACTGAACAGCAGTCTTTTGGAATCTGGCCATCTTTGATCACTAGAATTGAAAAATGGGCTTCGTTCATTGCCAGTAGCCGAGAAATAGAGGATAAATACAGCAAGATGAGCACGATGATTGCTGGACCGGTATCAGAACTCAGGCAGAAGTACCAAGTTGGCTTGCCAAATGAAAAGCAAGTCCTGGACTATCTTTGGGATCATCCAGAATTGATAAAAACTCTCCAGCCATTAGTAAAAACCGCTCGGGAATCACTTGGGGACCAAGTGCAGATTCTTTTGCAGATTTGGGATGACCCCATTGATCGGCATCTCGAGCTGGTGATTCGAAAGTCATCGTATGCGAACATCCTTCAAGACCTCGATCCGCTCATTGAACAGAGCGTTGAACTGCAGAGAGGCGCCCCTAACTGGATTCATGTAACCACTGATTACGTCCGAATCTGATTTACGATGACCTTCGATTGGACAGGGTTCATTGCAGTGGCTGATCAGTTACGTTTAGAAAGCTTGAAAGATGAAAACCCGGAAAGCAAGGCTCGCTGCGCTGTCAGTCGTTACTACTACGGCGCTTTCTGTTTTACCAAAGATTGTTTGGTCTCTATTCGCCAGTTCAATCCATCCGCTAATCGCGATGATCATGCCGATGTGAGAACAAGCCTTGAACAAAAAGGCAAGTCTACATTAAGAAAAGCTGCGGAACATTTGCGGAGTCTTTATAAAGATCGATGCAGGTGTGATTACGATGGGACAGTGGATCGTTCATGGATCGATATGGCGAATGACGCATCTGCGATGGCATCCTTCATCGTCCGGGAGGTGACTCAATATCGAAATGAGTGCATGAGCCGCCAGAGTCCACGCGAGTGATCCGTGTCCAATCCGAAAATGGATTTCCAACGCGGTAGCATCCTCTTCGTCCCTTCAGCAGATGGAAAGAGTTTCATGGCGCATGGCTAAAGACACTTGGTTTGTCAACACCGGTCGCATAGTGCCCATCATCGCCAGTCGCCAGCGTTCCGCTTTGGTTGTCAATGGTCGGCCAACCCTATCTGACGCCTCTATCTTGGAGCGGCGCCAGGATCTCCTATCAAGGAAGTTCCTACACCCTGGATCAAGCAGCGGCGCTGGGCCTGATCAGCAATGCCCTCTACGCCTGGGATGGTTCCAGCTACTGTCCCCTCTATCTCCCCTTCTCCTCGGCTCCAGCACACCCGCGGCGAACAGGGCGAACAGGCGCGGCGCATCCCAGCTCGGCATCGGCGGCCCAACTCTGTTGAGCATCAGCGGCTCGTCCCATCTGAATATCCGTGGCGCACACGCCGGCGACCATTGCCGAATACCTGGGAAAAGGCTGCGTGGTGGTAAAATGGGGGGAAGTTTCAGAGTCAGGCTTTGAAGAATCCGCGAATAGGAGGTGATTGGAATGGATGAGAAACCTAGGAAAACTCCAAAGCAAATTTAAATCACCAACGAAAGAAGTGAAGACTACCGCATCGTGAGCATTTCTGGCGCATGGGGCGGCATCACACCACAAGATCTTATCTTTGGCAATTTTTTCCAGGAATACCCAGATTACCCAAATGACCAGACATTCGCATTGACAGAAGAAGGCAGACTTGGGGATGCCCTTGAAGAGCTCGACCCTTCTATTATTCCCATCAGAAGACATTTAGAGATTGGCTTCACTCTGACAGCAGAAGCCGCACAGGCTATTGCATCGTGGCTTGTAACCAAAGTCCAAGAGCTTCAGGAAATCAAGGAATTGAAGGAGGCAAGGAGGCAGGGACATGAGTGACATTCACCGCCATCTTGAATCGAAACCGGGTCCTTCTTTCTATTTCGCGAGCAGACCCGATGCGACCGCCTCGGTCTATGGCCGGTTCCTTGATTTCCAACTATCGAAACCAATCCCTTGGCTGGAAATCACTCCCGGGACAGCCTATTATAGGGTCATGGGAGAACAAATGAAGATCCGCAGTGCCATTTCTGGGAATTTCTCTTCGATTGAAGAGATAAAAGCGCTTTGTATCCGCTTTGATCCAAGCGAAGTATCTATTTGGATTCTTGTGGACAACGATGATGATGAAGAGCTTTGCGACCGTATCTACGAGAAGCAACGCGCTCTTTACCGGCAATTGTCAGGAATCCCTTTTCGGTTCCGATTGACAGATATCGGAACGCACCCCATCACTGAGTTTCCTTCTTTCGATTGC
>JAPLHV010000253.1 GCA_026389455.1 Coprothermobacterota bacterium | reverse complement strand
CAGCTCGCCTTCCCCCAACTGCGCTCGGGCCAACCCTTCCATCTGGCGCAAAAAGTGGTCCTTGCCGCTGCCCAAGGTCACAGAGAGCTGCTTGGAGGGGAAGCACACTAAAGCGGTAGGGATATGCTTCTCCTCGGCGTAACGCAGAATGGAAGCAGCGATCATGGCCGCAAAGTCTTCATACACTTCCAGAAAGCCGCGATTCATGCGGCCCACGGTCAAGTCCAGCCAGAGAGTGATGGCAGTGTTGGCGGTAAACTCGAACTCTTTCACCATCAGTTGCCCGAGGTGAGCGCTCAGTTTCCAATGGATCCGTTTCATCGGATCCTGCGGTTCGTAAGTGCGGATGCCGGAGACCGAGGTCGTGTCCTCGTAGGCACGGTAACCGCTCTTTTGGCCTTCGAAGGGTTTGCGCAGGGGCAACCTGACCTCCTCCAGGGGAAGGATTCGAGGGAAGACCAACGCTGAGGCCGGGGCAGGTTCTCGGCGTTCCTGACGCCACAGCCCCCAGGGATCGCCGCCGGCTACCAGCAACGGCCGCAAAGAATAGTCTCCGCGCTTGTTGAAACGTACCTGGTAGCGCAATAGGCGACGTTCTTTGGGCATCAGGCTGAGAGCGTTGCGAGCTGAGCCGCCGGCGGGCGCCAGATAAGGAGGGAGGTCGTCCCAAACTTCCATCCAGGGAACGGGCAGGCGCCCGGTGTTCTCTAGCGTCAACTCCACCGTGGCCGTGTCCCCTACCACTAAGCGGTTTGGAAGAATGCGTCGGCTGAAGCGCACGCCTCCGGCATGATCGGGGCGCTTTCCTTCGCTTCGCTCAAGAGCAGGCTTGGCCATGAAAAAAGCTAACGCCAGGAGAAACAGCAAAAAGAGGGCGAAAAGAAGGGCGGTTCGACCGCCCAAGGTGACTAACGCCAGCAGAGCGATCGCTATCAGGATGAAGAGAACCCGCTTCAGCCGCACAGCGCCCTCGCGGGAAGGTCGGCAGACAGGGAACGTCCCGTCGGGAGACTCCGCCTCCCGACCAGCGTCATCAAAGGGGAATGACCGCTAGGGAGCCAGTTTGCCTTCGATGTAGGACACGGCATCGCCGACCGTGACCAATTTAGAGAAGTCTTCGTCCGGGACTTGAATGGAGAACTCCTTCTGCATCGCTTCAATGAGGAACCAGAGATCCAGAGAGTCGGCGCTGAAGTCTTCCACGAAGCGCTGCGATTCCAGAATCTCTCCCTTCACACTCATCTTCTCCCGGATGATGGGGATCACCTTCTTCAAGATCTCATCGTGCATGTATGTCTCCTTTGCGGTTCCATCTCAACAAGTATGGCGAATCATAGCAAGCCGCTCGTCAGCGGTCACCTGTCCGGTGCATCAAAAGGAAGACCAGGAGCAGGTTGGTCAGGGCTAGCAGGCCGATCAGCACTCCCTGGTTGAAAAGACGAGCACGCCGCTCGCGCAGGCGTTTCTCCAAGTGTACTCGTTCCATCACCTCGTCAGCCAACGGGGGCGGGGCGGTAAAGGCTCGCAGCCTGTTGCTGGAGAGCAAGCGACGGTTCTCTTCCAGTTGTCGCAGCTTACCTCGGCAGTCACCGCAGCTACGCAAATGTTCCTCTAGTTCAAAGGCCTCTTCGCTCGACAAGTCCCGTTCCAGGTAAGCGGGTAACAAAGCCACTGATTCTTCGCAGCGCATCCTACTTCTCCTCCTTCTTCAGTTGTTGTCGGTAACGGCTCTTAAAATCCAGTCGCGCCCGGTATATGCGGATCTTGGCGGCCGCCAAGGAAATCTTCAGGGTGGTCGCCACCTCTTCGTAGGAGAAGCCGTAGATATCGCGCAAAACTAGGACTGAGCGGTACTTGTCATTCATCCGCCAGAGAACCTCATCGACATGGTCCTTCAGGTCCAGGCGGTCCAGTTCCTCCTCGATGGGGAAATCCCCGCCGTGATTCTCATCGCCGGAAGGCTGCTCCTCCTCCTGGAAGGGGGTGCAGCGCTCGCGCTCGCGCCGGTGTTTCTTGATGCTGTCCAGGCAGATATTAGCGGTGACCCGGTAGAGCCAGGTGGAAAGCTCGGAGCGCCCCTCGAATCGCGGCAGTGTGCGCCAAACGCGCACGAAGACCTCCTGCGAGACATCCAAGGCATCGTCCGGGTTGGCTAAGATGCGCAAGGCAAGGGTGTAGACCAGGTTCTGGTGGTACCGCACCAGCTCCTCGAAAGCAGTTTCGTCGCCTAACTGCGCCAGATGTAGAACTCTCTTATCGAAAGGCATCGTTTCTTTGGCCTGTATGGCGAGAGGATAGCACGGGCGAAGGAAAGGATCGAAGGGCAGCTCTTCGAGGGAATCCCAGTTGCCGGCTCCCCCCCTCCCTCGCAGAGATCTGTCGATGGTCTTGATCCGCCGCAGACATCTATCCCATATAATGGGGTAAAGATGCGACAACCTGGAAACAAAACCGATTTCTCTCCTTTGGCGGAAGCTCTGCTCCGCTGGTTTGGGGACAACAGACGCGACCTGCCCTGGCGACAGACCAAGGATCCCTACTGTGTCTGGGTTTCAGAGGCGATGTTGCAGCAAACCCGGGTGGAGACCGCCCTGCCTTATTATCATCGCTTTCTGGAACGCTTCCCCACCCTGGCTGACCTGGCCTGTTCCAGCGAAGAGGAGGTTCTCACCGCCTGGCAAGGTTTGGGTTACTACAGCCGAGCCCGACACCTCCGGCAGGGCGTCCGCGAAGTCCAACAGCGGTTCGGAGGTCAACTCCCAGCTTCCTACGAAGAACTCCGCTCGCTCCCCGGAGTCGGTCCACACACGGCAGCAGCCATCGCCAGCATCTGCTTCGGCCGGCGCCGGCCGGCCCTGGATGGCAACGCCCTGCGCGTAGCCAGCCGCTGGTGGGATCTCCACCAGGAGGTGGAGTCGCCTCCGGCCCGCCGCTTCCTTCATCAACACCTGCAGGAAGCGATGCCGGCCGATCGCCCGGGTGATTTCAACCAGGCAGTAATGGAACTGGGCGCTACTCTTTGCCTTCCAGCGAACCCTCGCTGCGACCTGTGCCCGGTCGCCTCCCTCTGCTTGGCACGTTTGCGCGGCACGGCAGCCGAACTTCCCCTGCGGAGGGTGCGACTTCCTCCTCGTCCCATCGAAGTGGTCTGCGCCGTCATCCATCGAGGCGATGACTGCCTGTTGCGCAAACGCTCCTCCAAGGGTCTGCTGGCCGGGATGTGGGAGTTCCCCACCGAACCGGTCGAGACCGAGACCTCACCCCTGCAGTCACTGGCTGTTCTTCTCCTGAGTTGGGGCATCACCGGGGAAATAAGCTCACCCTGCAAGAAGTTGGCGGCAACTTTCACCCATCTGCAATGGCGAATGTCCATCTTCCTCGTCTCTCTCCCGATCGGTGCGGGGCCCAGTGGGTCGGTTTGGCGTTGGGCCGCCTTGTCTGAGTTGCAGGCACTGCCGATGGGGCGACCTCACCGCCGGGTGGCTGAGTTGCTGGAGCGAGCGCTTCCCGGGCATCCGGAGGACTTCCAGGGGTTCTCGCCCTGAAAGCCTTGAGAAGAACTCCTCCGTCCTTGCTTCGCACCCCGCGGGCTTTCATAATGAAGTCGCTGAGCGATTTAGGGACTCTGTGGTTAGATAAGCCAGTAGCTGCGTGGTTGAGTAACTGAGTGGATGAGTAAGATCAACAGAGGTTGGACTTTGCTAGTAAACTTGGCCACCGGACTACTTATTACTTGATCACTTATCCACTGAACCGCTGGATCACTGATCCACTTCTTGTAGACCACAGACTGAGGAGACAAAATGGAATTGAATGAACATGTGAAACGACTGCAGGAACCATTGCTACAGGCGCTGCAAGAATTGCTTCATTATCCCAGTGTGCGCGGGGAGGCAACACCGCGCTGCCCTTTCGGCAGTGAGGTTGGCAAAGCATTGGAGTGCGCGTTGGCCACTGCCAGCGGTTTGGGTTTCCGTACGGCCAACTTGGATGGTTATGTCGGCTACGCCGAGTGGGGCGAGGGGGAAGAGTATGTCGCCGTCCTTGGCCATCTCGATGTAGTGCCGGCCGGGGAGGGCTGGAGTCACCCCCCTTTCGGCGGCGAGATTCACCAGGGGAAGCTATTCGGCCGCGGCACATTAGATAACAAAGGGCCCATCCTGGCCGCCCTCTTCGGTCTGAAGGCGGTTGCCCAAAGTGGTCTTCCCCTCTCGAGACGAGTGCGCGTCATCTTCGGCACCTGTGAGGAGACCACTTGGGAGGACATCCCCTACTACCTGGAACGGGAATCTCTACCGGTTTGGGGGTTCACTCCTGATGGCAACTTTCCCCTGATACATGCCGAGAAGGGTCATCTCGCTTTTGACTTTGCCGGCGAGCAGGGGAGTGAAGCAGGGAGACCGGCGCTTCGCTCGCTGCAGGGAGGGCAGGTGGCCAATATGGTCCCTCCTTCTGCTCAAGCCATCCTGCAAGGTATTTCCACCGAAGAGATCGTCGATGTCCTGTCAGCATACAACCGAGTGCATGAGTCGCAGATCGAAGCCATCTCCGAAGGTCAGGACACTCTTCTCCGGTCTGCTGGGGTTGCCGCCCATGCCGCCCTTCCTCATTTGGGGCGCAATGCCATTATGCAGTTGGTTGGCTTCCTCGACACGCTCAGCCTGCGACCTTCCGGCGCGGCCGCTTTCCTCTCTTTTCTGCAAGAGACGATCGGCATGGAGACGGATGGGAAATCGCTGGGACTGGCCTGTTCGGACCCTGTCTCCGGCGCCCTCACCCTCAATGTGGGCGTGATTCATAGCGCTGACAAGGAGCTGCGGGCGCGAATCGACATCCGCTACCCCATCTCCGCCCGTGCTGATGATCTGCTGGAAATCCTGCGCCGTCAGGCAGAAGGTCGGGGTCTCAGAGTCGAACATATTCGGACTACCGAGCCCCTCCATGTAGCTCTCGATGACCCCCTCGTCACTGCGCTGATGAAGGTTTATGAGGCTCAGACTGGCCTTGAAGGTAAACCCTTGGCTATCGGAGGCAGAACCTACGCCTCAGCCATGCCTCACGTGGTAGCTTTCGGGCCCCTCTTTCCGGGCGACCCAGACTTGGATCACCAGACCGACGAGTGCATCTCGCTGGATCACCTAAGCCGCCTGACCTCAATCTTTGCCCATGCCATCCTCGAGCTGGCACACTGAAGCCCATAGCGACGTCGAGACCACGATGATTAATACTCATCCCTTGAACGGCGGACCAGCGGGTGTTCGCAGTCCGGTGGAAGGGCTCAGAGCCAATCGAGGAGGTCAAAATTATGTTGATCCGAATAAAATGCCTTGATAAACCGCAGGATAGGCAGCAAGCAATTAATGGCGAAGGGACTGTCACGCCTCCGGTGCGAAATCCCCAGGCATGTCATGCGGACAAGAAACCAGAGCTTAGCATTTTATGCGGATCAGTCTGATTATTGTGGGTCAGTTAGTAGTCGATTGCAGGATTTTCATTATCCCGAATAGTAGGTGAAAGATGGAAAAAGCAGTGAAGTTGTCAGATGATGATCACCCATCCATCCAAGCTGTAGCGAAAGAAATCTCAGCGGGCAAAGCGACAGCGTTAGAAAAGGTAGAAAGTGCATTTATCTTCGTCCGTGACGAGGTTAAGTTTGGATTTCCGCCGAGGTGGGATGAAGTAAAAGCATCAGAAACAATCCGCTATGGATTGGGGTACTGCAACACCAAAGCCACGTTATTTCGCGCACTCTGTAGGGTGATCAACGTTCCCGCTCGCATCCACGCCGGGCTCATCGATTTAAAGATTATGACGGGCATTTTCCCATCAATGGCTTTCCCGTTTATGCCAAAGCTTGGAGGGCATTCATGGCTAGAAATAGATATTGAAGGGAAGTGGAAACCCATTGATTCCTATATCAATGACAAGCCTCTCTATCAGAGAGCTCTGCAAAAACTTGATAGAAGTGGAAAAGTAACCGGTTACAGCATCTCCCGCGCCAAGGGTGACAGTAGCTGTGAGTATAATTTTGGAGAGATGGGATTTGTGCAAATGGGAGCGGTGGTTGAAGACCTCGGGGTTTGGGATGATTATTCGGAGTATATGTCTTCCGGAAAGTATCCTGCTATGAATCGAATGCTATTGATGGCCTATCCTATGGTGGCTCGAATGTGCAATCGAAACATTAAAAACATCCGGGCAGAGGAGTTGAAGGGGCCAGCTAACCACTGATTTCAGTAGACAGTAGAGGATTCTCGTTGCTCTTGAGATTCTCCCGGTTTAGACAGACCATCATATATCCTGGAGGTGATTTTGATGATTTTACCCTCGCTGCTGTGAAGCAGAACGTGAGGCCACCGCCCTATCAAGGTTGCTGACGCCCATGCCGTTAAACAGTATGAACTTGATGGCCATATCGTCGTAGCCTTGGTGGGGGACAATCACTCTCGAGTGAGGCGTTGGGCGACATCTTAGGTACAACGAGGCCCGACGTGGGTGGAATATGATGTGATTGGGATCGGCAGCTTGTTTTGCCCGACGGGTTACCGCAGAATGGGAGTCTGGTTGTCTGCTTCCGCAAGGCGGCTTCGCTCGATACCATTAGGGAGCATCGAAATGGCAGTATGAGGAAAGACTCATGAAATCGAAACATGTGGACGATCAACATATTATTCATTTGTTTAAGCGGGACAAGGATTTGCAAGGACTTGTTCAGCTCCGAGTTGACATTGAAGTGATCGACCAGGCAGGCAACAATCTTGATGAATCAGCAGTTATTGAGACGCTGAACTGGGCGGGTCACGATCCGGAACAAGATCGTTGAACACCCTGCCGGGGGCTAGATAGTCGAAGCTCCTGGAAACCCAGCCAAGTTAGTAGGTCATTCTTGGACCCGCATTCAATCACCGGAGCGCACGGTTATTTATATGGCTATCCATCCGGAATGGCGACGGAAGGGGTTGGGCAGTGCATTGCTTGACCTTGCACTCGCCCGTGCCCAAGAGCATGGCGCCAATCACGTCACAGTGGCTGTAGATGTGAAGAACAAGGGAGCCAAAGAATTCCTGCATCGCCACGGTTTTCTGCATGCTGGAGACAATCGGATTATGTGCGCGCCAGCAGATACTCCGCTTCTAGAGACCCGCTGGCCCGCCGGGTAGTCTGTGCGTAATTATGCTGAGGTGCAGGATTTATCCACATTGGTAGAAGCGCTAAACCGGTGTTATGGTGATATGTGGGGACATCTTGAAAATACCAAGGGGGCAATGAATGAGGGTTATTTAGCTGAAAACATGAACAAGTATCCCCATCATTACGATCCAGAAGGAATTTTTGTTGCCTTCGCGCCTGATGGTGATGTTGCAGGAGTTTGTGTGGCAATACTTGGCGCCAAAGTCGAAGGGCAAGACGAAGAACAGGAGAAGATTGTCGACTCTCCAGGCGTTGTACCCGAACATCGCCATATGAGATTGCAGCGCCCTCTCACACTGACGGCGTTGCACTGGTTACGAAGCCAAGGGCCAGGTTCAATCAAACTGGAATCGTACGGCGATGGGGAGAAGGCGGTTGACATTTATCGTGAGTTGGGATTTGCGCTGGAAGTGCACTATCTGGAGTACTGCAGGCATCTGAGTTAAGCTCTGGTCTGTAAAGGCTGAGAGTGGCTTGTGCTTCTTGCAGGTATCTTACCGAGGGAGGGGCTAAGGGGGGAATTCTCTGGCGCTGGCTCCTTTTGTCGAAGTGTTGGGTGACGTTTTTAACGCAACCAGAGCTGGCGTAGGTGAGATATGATGTGATTGGGATCGCCAAAACGATGATAAAAACACGATGATCTATTCTCAAGTCTTAAACTCGAGTCCGGCTGTCGTTCGCAGTCGGGTGAACGGACACAACTTTGAACCAATCAAGGAGGTTGTATTATGCCGATCCGTAGAAGATGTCCTGAAAAACCGCAGGATAGGCAGCAAGCAATGAATGGCAAAGGGACTGTCACGCCTCCGCTACGAAATCCCCAGGCATGTCATGCAGACAAGAAACCAGAACTCCGCACCTATTGCGAACTGGTCTAAGTGCGCCAACATGACGCAAACCATCGCTGCCGTCAGCCTCCTGATCCGCGAGTACGACGAAGCCATCGATTTCTTCACTCGAGCGCTACGTTTCACGCTCATTGAAGACACACCGCTCGGCGGCGGGAAGCGTTGGGTCGTCGTCGCACCGGAAGGAGCCTCCGGCGCCAATCTTCTACTTGCCCGGGCAGCGACTGACGAGCAAAGAAAGTCCATTGGCAAACAGAGTGGAGGCCGCGTCTTTCTGTTCTTGCAGACCTCCGACTTCATCTCTGACTACGAGCACATGCGATCGCAAGGTGTCAGATTTGTTGAAGCGCCACGCGAAGAACCGTACGGCAAGGTCGTCGTATTCCTGGATTTATACGGAAACAAGTGGGATCTCATACAACTAAAATGACGGCTAACCACTCCACCATTCGGACAGCTCGCGGCAGCTTGACAGCCCCCGCCAGGGTGTCCTGGAGAATGCTGCATTGCGATACCGAGGCAGCAAGCGTAGGGGCGGGTTTGAAACCCGCCCCTACGAGATATGACATAGATCGAGGTCGATGAGACCTCAAAAGCAAAAGGGTATGACGACCCCCGAGACTCTCCCTGGGAGCGCAATGCACAGGATTGCTGCGGTGGTTGCGAACGTGCCAGGCGCACTTGCACAAGTGAGGAAAAACAATGTCTGACAACATCGCAAGCAACAATCCTGGAAAGCAAGAACCTATGAAGGAGACTCCAGCGTCGACCAGCCTGGCGGTTCGCTCCGGCCTGTTCGTGTTGTTCTTGATCTGTTCGCTGGCGATCTTCCTCTTCGGAGCGAATTATTACAAATTGTTCCCCACCAATGGCAACATACTATACGCGGCGAGTCTCTCAGCCGTTTTCCTGATCGCCGCCGCACTGTTCAAGCGCAGTGAAAAGTTTGGCAAATACTGGCAGAACGCATACGCCTTCTTCGTCGCTTCTGCTGTTAACCTGGTCTCTGCCCTCTTTGCCGGCTACTTCAGCGCGATCGCCCAATCCCTTGGCCTTTCGATGGACACAAGCCAGGGTTCTGCGCTTGGGAAACTGTATGATGCCCTGCTGGTTGTCATTCCCATCCTCGTGCTGACCAAGTTTTCAGGCGCAGACCTGGGTTCGCTGTTTCTCAAAAAAGGGAACAAGAACAATAAATGGGGGCTGGGCATCGGCGCCTTGGTGCTGATCAACCTTTTGACCTCAGCATTCATCTTCTTTGGGGCCGGCTACGACCCGGCAAAGCTCGGCGCAGCGATCGTGTGGGGAGCAGTCTTTGCATTTAGCAACAGCTTCCTGGAGGAATTGTGGCTGAGGGGGCTCTTCCTGAAGAAACTGGTACCGATAATCGGGGTGGCAGGAACAGTTCTTCTGACATCTGTCTGGTTTGCTTCGCTCCATTTTCTCGGTGTGTCGTATCTGCCGACAACCGTTATTCCGATCTTCCTGGTTAACACCTTCACCCTTGGCTTGGCGTGCAGTATTCTGATGCTGAAAACGGACAGCATCTGGGGAGCTTTTCTGATACACGCCGGAGCGGACCTGTTCCTGTTCATCGCAGTGTTGGCCGCTCGTTAGCTTAGATTATTCCCGGCAAGCGCTCGCTATTTGGTTTTTCCGAAGTTTGAACGAAGGAGTGCCCAATGAATACCGAAAACATCAACCAAGCCTACCCGAGGTTGGAAACTGTCCGTCTGGTTCTCAGGGCTTTGCGGATGGAAGATGCAGACTTTATCCTCAAGGAGTGGGGTGATTCTGTAGTTACCTACTACATGCGCGATGAGGATCCACTCAAAACTCGAGAACAAGCCGAGGAAATGCTGCGCCCGTTGCAGACCCCGGAAAAGATGCCACCCTTTAGATGGTGGGGGATCGAAATCAAGACAGAAGGCTGCCTGATCGGCGCCTGCGGATATTTCAGATGGGATAAACGCCACCACCGCGCTGAGATCGGGTATGATCTGTGGCCGGATTATTGGGGACAAGGACTGATGCTCGAAGCACTAAAAGCGTTGATAAATTTCGGTTTCGAAAAAATGGATTTGAATCGCGTCGAAGCGACCACTCATACGGAGAATCAGCGCTCCCAGCGTGTTTTGACCAAGCTTGGGTTTCAAAAAGAAGGTTT
>JAPLHV010000089.1 GCA_026389455.1 Coprothermobacterota bacterium | reverse complement strand
TCTTCCTCCTCTTCTTTCCGCTGGGACATGGCTATGAAATCTTCAATCACACTCTCCAAGTGGCGCACCAACGCCTTTCTGGTCCCCTGGGGGTTGTGGGATTGCAGGGCTTGTATGATCTCCTGGTGCTCGTCAACAGAGTGCTGCAGCCGATTGGGCGCCAGCGTCGTATAGAAACGGGACAGGTAGATCTTGGAGAGCTGTTTCTCCAGGATTTTTATCAGTGTGGGAGACGAGGAGAAGGTAACCAGCAAAGCGTGGAATTGGCGATCGTACTGATAAAAAGTTGCCAAGTCCGGCAATCCAGCCAATTGATGGATTTTCTCGTGCAGTTCTTCCAACTTCGCCAGCTCCTGGCCGGTGATCCGGACAGCGGCTTGTGCTACCGCCAACCCCTCCAGTGCGATTTCAACGCGCAGCAAGTCGACGATCTCTTTGTCGCTGAGCGAAGAAACATAGACGCCCAGATGCGAGCGGATCTCCACCAAGCCCTCCTGTTCCAGCACGACCACAGCCTCCCGCAATGGTGTGCGGCTGACCTGGTATTTGGCGCACAGTTCGCTCTCGACCAACTTTTCTCCGGGGTGGAACTCGCGGTTTAAGATGGCTTCCCGAATCATTTCGGCGAGCCTGGTCCTCATCGTGCGACGAAAATCTGGGCTGATGGCATCCATAGGTAATATCTCCCCCGTTATTTTAGACTTGAAGTGGTGAAATTGTGTACTTGGTGATGTATACCAGGAAAAGCTGTTAAATGGTAGTGGGCGATCCACGGTGAAACATGAGCGGAATCAAGACACTCTCTTCGAGTCCACGCGGTAACAATACACAAGCTTGCCCTGGTCTTCATCGCTCTTTCATAATTGTCTATCAGGCTAAGGGGGACGGGACTGAATCGCCGTCCACCAAAGAAAGGAGGACATCATGAAACAAGCAAAGATGTTGAGCATTGTTTTCTTGGTCATTCTACTCGGCGCCGGCTGCATCACGGCGCCTGCGCCTCCGCCGATGGCAAGCGTTGAATCGGTCGAGGCAGCGATTAAAGGTGGCGCACTGGGTTCGGACTTCGCCGAAAGGGCGCGAAAAACGGACAACCTGTATGTCTTGGAATTGCAAGACACCGGCATCCCCTATCCTGTCTTCACCTTTTCCGATTACCAAGCCGGCTATTCTGTCCTGGTCGAAGACAACCGCCTGGTGTTGCTCTGCGCAGGCTTCGGCGGCGGCTATGCCGAGAATTTTGCGATCCGCAAAGAGGGGGATAGGCAAGTGTTGACCTATCAATTCAGTGTAGGCAGTGGGATGAGCTACACTCGATCCGGTCAGTATATTCTGGGCGCCGGAACAGCGACCTGGCAAGGCTGGCCGGACTCTCCATCCCCGTAGCTCGATCCGAGAGCGGAACTCAACCACCAAAAAATCCCTACCGCCAACAGCCGGGGTGAGACTCTCTCTCGAGAAAAGGAGTATCTCGCGCTGATAATTCGTCCCGCCCTCGGGATTAACCGAAATCAACGTACTTTCCGTCGCAGCATCCCTCTGACTTCCTGTATACTCATTCCAGCATAAATTCCGGTTCGACGGGTTCGTTCGCCCGGGAAAGGGATAGGTGTCAGATGCGTTCAACGTCTCGGCGGGGGGGATGGGTTGCCGTGGTTGGGTTCTGTCTGATCCTGTGCCTCCTCCTGCTCCCGGCTTGTCAGGGTTCCCCCTCCTCCGCCTCCTCCCCGGCGGAGGGAATCACAGTGGCTTATCCTTCGCCACCACTTTCCGCCCTGTTTGATATCGCCATGGAGAAAGGGTACTTCCTCCAGGAAGGGTTGGCGGTAACACCCCAGTCCTTCGAGTCCGGAAAGCTGGCCCTGCAAGCGGTACTGGACGGCAAAGCAGACCTGGCCATCTCCGCCAACTTCCCGCTAATGGTGGCCATTTCCGGCGGCCAACCGATCTCCATTGTCGCGCAAGTGGCCACTGCCAGGAACAACCTGGCGATTGTGGCTCGCCGCGACCGGGGAATCACCGAACCCGCTGACCTGGTGGGGAAAACAATCGGGGTGCCTTTTGGCACTTCCGCAGTGTATTTCCTGGATTCCTTCCTTTCCCTGCAAGGCATTGCCGGCACACAGGTCGCGCGCAAAAATTTCAATGCCAGCGAGATAAGCGCTGCCTTGGCAGCGGGAACGGTGGATGCGGTCACCATCTGGAATCCCTGGAATCTTCAACTGCAGAGAGAATGGGGGGATCGGGGGGTCGTCTTCACCGAAGAAATCTTCGCCAGCGATCCTGCCTGCCTGAGCGGTCAAAACGGCCTACCTGACGGATCATCCCCAGGCCATCGCCAAGTTCCTGAAGGGGCTGATCCGGGCGGAAGCCTTTGCCAAACAGGACCCAGCGAAGAGTCAACAGCTCGAGGTTGACTTCACCCACCTCACGCCGGAACAAGTGGCGGATACCTGGGCGTCTCTCGATCTGCGCGTTAGTCTGGAACAAGCCCTGCTGGTCAGTTTGGAGGACCAGGCCCGCTGGGCTCAGGCCAACCAGATCGTTGGCGGAACAACCGTGCCCAACTACCTGAACTTCATCTTTTTCGCCGGCCTGGACGCGGTAAGGCCCGAATCCATCACGATCATCCGCTGATGCGAATTAAGACCCGCCTGCGCGTGAACGCCGCCATCATCCTGGGTCTGCTGCTGCTGATGACTGCGGCCCTGATCTGGTCGGCTCAGACGACAACGGTGGCCGATGCCAATGACGCTCTGGTTGGGAAGATGCAGAAATCCGCCTTCGAGCGGGTCTTGGTGCGGGACGATTACCTGATCCGGCATTCGGAGCGAGCCCGAATCCAGTGGGAGGCGGAGACGGAGGAATTCCGGGGCCTATTGGCTCAGGCCAGGGTCCAGTTACCTGCTGCCGACCAACCCATTCTGGATGGCATTGAAAGCGACTTCGTCGCCACGGTGTCCATCTTCAACCAGATCGTGGAAATTGTGGAAACGCCGGTTCCTGCAGGAGCGGACGGTTTGCCCTCCCCGGAAGGGGAACAGCGGCTGGTCAGTCAGCTATTACTCCAGGCTTACTCGCTGAACGACCGCCTCCTCGAGCTGCGAGACACCACCCAAGCCACCGCCAGTGCCGCCCATGCCCTGCTGACGTGGCTGATGTTCTCCTTCGTGCTGGTGGCCGCGATCGTGACCGTGGCCAGTTCCGCGCTGATCCAGCGCTTGCTGACCCGGCGGATCGAGCAACTGCGGGAAGGGATGGACATCATTGGGGGCGGCCGCCTGGAGCACCGCATTCCGGTGGCCGGAAACGATGAGCTGAGCGACCTGGCTCGCGCTGGCAACGCCATGGCCACTCGGCTAATGGAGACCACGACTTCTGTGGAGAACCTGCAGCGTGAGGTGGCCGAGCGCAAGCAGGCGGAGGAGGCGCTGCGGGAAGCCCTGGAAGAGCTGGAGACCACCCTCCACAGCATCGGCGACGCGGTGATCAGCGCGGACCTGGAAGGTCGCGTGCAACGGTTGAACCCGGTGGCCGAGCAACTGACGGGGTGGCTGGAGGTGGAAGCCCAGGGACGACCGCTGGAAGAGGTGTTCCACATCGTCCAGGAGGAAACCCGAACTCCGGTGGAGAACCCCGTACAACGAGTGCTGAATGAAGGGTTGATCGTGGGGTTGGCCAACCACACCCTGCTGATCGACCGCAACGGGGTCGAGCGCCCGATCGCCGACAGCGGTGCGCCGATCCGCGGCGAGGGAGACGCCACACTGGGAGTAGTGCTGGTGTTCCGCGACCAAACCCAGGAGCGAGTCGCGGAAAAAGAGCTGCATGGATTGATGGAGCGGCAGCAAGCCATCCTGGCAGCCGTGCCGGATATCATTGTGGAGGTGGATCGGCACAAAATCATTACCTGGGCTAACCAGGCCGGCCAAGAATTCTACGGTGATGATGTGATCGGTCATGAAGCCGCCGACTACTTTGAAGGGGAAGAAGATGTCTACGGGGTGGTGCAGCCGCTGTTCAACGGCAGTTCTCCTGGCGTGTATGTAGAGAGCTGGCAGCGGCGCAAGGACGGCCAGATTCGCCTCTTGGCCTGGTGGTGTCGCTCGCTAACCGACGACCGGGGCAACGTGACCGGCGCCCTCTCCTCCGCCCAGGATATCACCGAACGCAAGCGGGCTGAGGAGAAGCTACGGGAGAGCGAAATGCAGTACCGTAAATTAATCGAAACGATGCAGGATGGCGTTTATAAAAGCAGCCACGAAGGGAAATTCCTGGAAATTAATCCAGCAATGGTGAAGATTCTCGGATACGACAACAAGGAAGAACTGCTGGCAATCGACATCAAATCACAGTTGTATTTTGCCCCGGGAGACCGTGAAAGCGCGGCGTTGGAAGAGAAGCTGGAAGAAATGGGCGTGTTTCGTCTCAGGAAAAAGGACGGTTCGGAGATCTGGGTTGAAGATCATGGACGGCATGTGGTCAATGACGAGGGCACTGTCCTCTACCACGAGGGCGTTTTGCGCGACATCACCGAACGCAAGCAGGCCGAGGAGAAACTGCGAGAGAGTGAGGAACGGTATCGCAGCATCATGGAACAAGCTGCTGACACTGTCATCATGCACGACGAGACTGGCCGGATAGTGGACGCCAACCAGCAAGCATGTAGGAGCCTCGGCTACTCTCGGGAGGAGCTGCTTTCCAAATCCATTAGGGACATCGATCCCGAAGCGATCCAAGCCGAAAAGCAAAAGCTATGGGGCAAAGTCCTTGCCGGTGAGCAGTTCACATTCGAGAGTCTCCAGATACGCAAGGACGGCAGCGTCATTCCCGTAGAGGTGACATTGGGTCCGGTGCGCCTGCCCCTTGGTCCAGCAATCATCGGCATCGTTAGAGATATCACCGAGCGCAAGCAACTGGAGAAGGATACGGCCAAGGCTCGCGCCGACTTCCTTTACGCTGTCAGCCACGAGCTGAAGACGCCCCTCTTTCTGATGACCGCTACGGTTGAGATGATGAAATTGCAAACTGAAGAGGAGCGTCGTTTCCGGTTCATGGCCCAGGAGGAGACCTGGATCCGCAACCTGGCCCGGCTGCGCCTGCTGATCAATAACTTGGTGGACAGCCAGCGCACGGCCACCCTTGGTACACAGTTGACCCGGACCCCCACCGATTTGGCCGCCTTGGTGCGACAGGCTGTAGAAGACCTGGATGTCTTTGCGGTGAAGCAGTCCATCACATGGCAAATGGACCTGGATTCCCTGCCGGACCTGCCCTTAGACCCGGAGGCCATCGAGCGCACGATGCACAACCTGCTGACGAACGCGATCAAATTCTCCCCTCCCGGCGGCACAGTGCAGATCCGCTTGCACGCTCAGCTGGATCAGGTAGCGCTGGAGATCGAGGATCATGGTAAAGGAATCCCTGCAGCAGAGATGTCTCGCTTGTTCCAGCCCTTTGCTCGCGCCGGCAGCGCCGTCAAAGCGGTGATCCCAGGGACCGGGCTGGGCCTCTACGTCTCCAAGGTACTGGTGGAAGCTCATGGCGGCGCCATCTCTCTGCGCAGCGAGGAAGGCGTAGGCGCCACCGTTACAGTCACATTGCCACTGCGAGAATAAACACATCCAAAGAAACATCAATTGTGGAAGGTGAAGCTAGAAAAATGAAAACCAAGGGTGCAGCAACGATAGACACTTTTTCGTTCTTGCGGGCAGTACGCGTTAAATGTCCCCTTGTGCACCAAATAACCAACTGGGTAACCATCTATGATTGCGCACAAGTCGTAAAATCGTTTGGCGCTTCACCTGTGATGGCGCATGCTCCAGAGGAAGTCGCCGAAATCACCGCAATTGCCTCATCGCTTGTGCTGAACATTGGAACGCTCTCCACTGAACTTGTCGAAAGTATGAAGATCGCGGCCTTCTCGGCGAACAAGCGACGCATCCCCGTGATACTGGACGTCTGCGGCGCAGGCGCCTCATCCTTCAGGGACCAAAAATGCATGGAACTGCTCAATGAAACGCGAATCAGCGTTATCAAGGGCAACGTTTCCGAAATTGCACGGATCGCCGGTCTGGATGTACAAACCAAAGGGGTCGATTCGGCGCCCGTGAGGTATGATCTCCGCAAAATCGCTGCATCACTTGCGCAAGTGAGGAACTGCACCGTGGTGGTAACCGGAAAAGAGGATATAGTGGCCGAGGCAGACAGATTTTTCATCATCCGAAACGGCCATGAAATGATGTCTTCTGTGGTGGGAGCCGGCTGCATGGCCACTTCAGTCATCGGCGCTTTTGCGGGGGCGGTACCGCAACAAATCGCCGAGGCGGCCGCGGCAGGGCTTATCTGTTTTGAAGTCGCTGCGGAACTTGCCGTAAGACAGGCCAGGGGTCCGGCCTCGTTAAAGCAAACCATGCTTGACTGCATCTACCATTTGAGCGAGGAGGAGCTTCTCTTCTACCAGAAGGTTGAAGAATGCCGCATCGAAAGTGAATGATGCCTGATCTCAGAAAAACCATTCTGCTTGTCGAGAATGATGCCGAATATGGCCTTCATGTGGCTGAACATATCAAGGTGGGGGGGTTCAATGTTGTCACCGCTGATAACGGCGAGACGGCTATTGGCATCGTCGAAAAGGGTCCAGAGGTTGATCTCGTCATCATGGGTTTGGACCTGGGCAATGGTAAAGACGGACTCCAGGCCGCCGATAAAATTTTGCGGGGCCGTGACCTGCCGCTATTGTTCCTGGCCAGCCGCCTCGAACCCGAGACAATCGATAAGACCGAGAAACTCTCCCACTATGGCTTGATTCTGAAGAGCGTAGGAGATGCAGTCCTACTCTCCTCCATCAAGATGGCCTTCCGGTTGCACAGCACGCATGTTGAGGTCAAGATACGCGAGCAGTTGCTACGCGAGAGTGAGGAGAAGTTCTCCAAATCCTTTCACCTTACGCCGCTCTCGATGGCGATCTCGTTAGCATCGGACCGAAGATACATCGAAATCAACGACGCCTTTCTCACCCTTACTGGATACAGCCGGGAGGAAGTCATCGGCCGCAATTCTCTGGAATTGGGCCTCTGGATGGATGCGGAGACAAAAACACACGTCAATCACGAGATTGCAACGATTGGGGAAGCACACAATGTTCCCATTCAACTGCGGACCAAATCCGGCCAAATTCGCGACGCCACCTATTCCGCAGCAGTGGTTTCCCTGGGCGGGGCGCCCCACGTGGTAGCCCAGGTATTGGACATCACCGACCGCAAGCGGGCCGAACAGGCGCTTCGGGAGAGGGAGGAGGGTTTTCAAAACCTGTTTGAGAACTCGACCATCGGCCTTTACCGCACCACGCCTGATGGAAGGATTCTTCTGGCCAACCCTGAGTTACGCAAAATGCTTGGCTTTCCTACTTTCGAAGAGCTGGCTCGTCGCAATCTGGAGGAGGGAGACTTACCGACGGAATATTCTCGCCAAACGTTCCGACAAGAGATCGAAGAGAGGGGGGAAATCCGGGGCCTAGAATCAGCGTGGGAACGACGAGACGGGACCATCCTCTTCGTTCGGGAAAGCGCGCACACGGTACGGGATGCGGAAGGCCGTATCCTCTTCTACGAAGGCACAGTGGAAGATATCACCGAACGCAAGAAATCCGAAGAAGCTCTGCGTACAGCGGAAGCGAACTATCGCAATTTGTTCGAGCGGGTTCCCTGCGGTCTATTCCGCAGCACGCTGGAAGGACGGTTTCTGGAGGTTAATCCAGCGATGGCTGATCTATTCGGGTATTCATCGATCCAGGAAATGATGACCTTAGATATTGGCTCTGCGTTTTACCATAGCGGTGAAGAGCGGCGCCAGTGGGTGGAGAAGTTGCTGCAGGTCGGGGAACTGCGAAACACCGAAAGTCATGCGTTGCGCAAAGACGGGAGCTCCATGGTTCTGTTGGAGAATTCCCGCGTGGTGCGCGACGAATCCGGAAAGGTTTTGTTTTTCGAGGGCACGCTCACCGATATTACCGACCGCAAGCTGGCCGAGGATGCCTTGCGGGAGAGCGAGAAAAAGTACCGTCTGTTGATTGAAACGATGCAGGATGGCGTTTATAGAAGCAGCCACGCAGGGAAATTCCTGGAAGTCAATCCGGCGATGGTGAAAATTCTGGGATACGACAGCAAGAAAGAACTGTTGGCAATTGACATCAAATCACAGTTGTATTTTGCCCCGGAAAACCGTGAAAGCGCGGAGATGAAAGAGCAGCTCGAAGAAATGCGGGCATTTCGTCTTAGGAAAAAGGACGGTTCGGAAATCTGGGTTGAAGATCATGGACGATATGTGGTCGATGACGAGGGCGCCGTCCTCTACCACGAGGGCGTTTTGCGCGACATCACCGATCGCAAGCAGTTGGAAGAGCGGATCCGCAAGGTCCGCAGCGACCTCCTCTTCGCCGTCTCCCACGACCTGAAGTTACCCCTCCAGGCCCTTAATCAATCCCAAGAGATGCTAAACATGCTGGAACCGGGGAAAGCTCTGGCTCGTTTCCAGGAATACCGGGAGATCTGGCGGCGCAACCTACAACGCCTGGAGCGGATGATCAACAACCTGGTAGACAGCCAACACGGCGAAGAGGATCGCTTCCCTCTTCTCCTCGCCCCTTGCCGACTGGAGGAGATGGTCAAGCGGGTGGTAGAGGACTTGACCGGCTACATCCTCGCCTTCCAGGTGACCTTCGAACTGAATCTTCAATCCGTTCCGGAGAGCTCCTGCGACGAGGAAGCCATGGCCCGGGTGGTGGAGAACCTGCTGACCAACGCCGTGAAGTTCTCGCCCAAAGGAGGAAAGGTCAAGGTAAGGTTGGGGGTGGAAGGAGACGCGCTGCGGTTGGAAGTGGAGGATCAGGGTTGCGGGATCCCGAAAGCCGAGCAGGCTCAGCTCTTCCAGCCTTTCCAGCGGGGGCGTTCGGCTCAACAGAAAGGGATCCCCGGCACCGGCTTGGGCCTCTACGTTTGCCGCCGCATCGTCGAGGAGCACGGCGGTTCGATCTCGCTACAGAGCACGGAAGGGCTGGGGACCATCGTCACCGTTAGGCTGCCTTTTATAGAATCGCCAACTACCCTTCCACACGAGGGTTGAGTGGTCAAGGAAAGTGTTCCCCCAAGCTGGTTGATCCTGATCGGAGAAGCAGCGCGTCCAAGGATAGCCTAAGGTACCCGTAGTCAATTGTCTGCCCGATAGGAGGGCGAACGAATCTTGTGCATATTCTCATCCAATGCGCAGAGGAAGTCAGAGATGACGGAAATATGACCTTATCAACTTGCTGACGCGGAAGCGGTGACGGAAATAGCGGTTCTTTCTTATTTCAAGTGGGTAACCTGCCAGCCTGCGGCAGCATATCTAATCCAGCTTCCCTAACAACATGGCGATGATGATCTTCAAGAGTCTTGTTAGTCCCAGGAAAGCCGACAATCTCAGGAGCGGTCTTGGTCCCAGGGACGGTCTCGATCCTAGGTTTGCCGCACTGGGGCGCCACGGTCCCAGGGATATGGTTTACGCCGTAGTGGTCTCTGTAGGGGCGGGTTTCAAACCCGCCCAGGCACGGGTGGTCTCAGCATAGTGATGCCTCATTCTCCAGAACACCCTGCCGCGGGCTATCGAGCTGACGGGGGCTATCAAGCTGACGCAAGTTGACTTGTTGCCGTCAGCCTTGATGATCCCGGAGACCTTGTTTACTCTTACTAGACATGCTGCCGCAGGCTGTTCTGTACCCACTCAGTTTGAGAAAGAGCTGACATAGCCAATTCCTCCGCTCCCAGCCATCGCACCATCTCCGCAGAGCAGGTACACTTCTGGGATGAAACGCGTGACCCTCGGGGCCGTGCTGCCCGCTGAGTGAAGACGCTCAAAGAAGAATAGCAGGGCGGGGCATGCTGAGATGAGCAAGCGCCCAGCATGAACGCGCGTCAGGGAAATCACAGAAAGGAAGTTCGAAATGAAACCAGCCCTCTTGGTGATTGATGTACAAGCGGCATTTCTCAAACTGAGTCCGAAAACAGTGCAGTCCCTCCATGAAGCCATCGAGACTATCAACGCAGCCATCGCCCTCTTCAGGGAGAAGCAGTTGCCGATCGTCTGCATCCAGCACATGGATGAAAAGGAGAAGCTGCTGCCAGGGGAGGATGGATTTGAAACCCCTGAGCAATTGGCCATCCTGCCTACGGATCTCCACATTCACAAGACCTATGAGAACGCTTTCAATAAGACGGCGCTGGGTGAAAAAATGCGGGAACTCGGTGTGGATACCGTCATCCTTACCGGCTTTTGCGCGGAATACTGCGTGCTGTCTACCTACCGCGGCGCGGAGAACCTGGATCTCGTACCCATCATTCTGCGCGGATCGCTCGCCAGTGGAATCGCCGAAAACATCGCCTTTGTGGAAAACATCAGCGACATCATCTCCTTCGGGACGCTGAAAAAACTTCTGGAATAGGGTCACGCCGCCCCTGGGAAACCGGAGCCGGCGGTAATCATCGAGGGCCGCTCTAGACTTGTACCCATCTGCTACGGATAATGGAGCCACATCGTGGCGTACGCCAAGCAGCGGGCAGCAGGCATGTCTTTTTTCAGCCCGCGGAAAAAACATTGGCGGGAAAACCGCCGTAAAAAAAAGGAGGAGTGATATGCAGCAAAAAGGTAGGGTTTTATTGATTTTGTTTCTTGGACTTGTACTGATCGTTGGGGGTGGGGCTGGTTGCAGCGCCCCCAGCACACCGACGCCGGCCGCGACATCCGTCTCGCCCTCTCCGACCTCGCCCTCTCCCACCCCCACCCCTTCCTCGCCGACCTCTCCCTCTCCGATCCCTTCCTCTCCGGCCTCGCCTTCTCCGACTCCATCCTCGCCAGCCTCGCCTTCGCCCACCAAAACAGTCTCCTCCACTTTGCCCAAAGCGGCGGAACCGGCAACGGTCCAGTACAACACCGAGCTGGCCAATACCCTTCCTTTCGCCGACCAGCAGGACTTCCAGGACGCTCAGCGCGGTTTCATCGCCACATTGCCGGAAGTGACCATCTTGACGGATGCCGGCATAATTGCCTGGACCTTGAAGGGATTCGAGTTCCTGCAGCAGAAAGATCCCCCGCCCAGCGTCAACCCCAGCCTCTGGCGAATGGCTCAATTGAACATGAACAACGGTTTGTTCAAAGTAACCGACCGTGTCTACCAGGTTCGCGGCTTCGATATGTCCAATATGACGATCATCGAGGGTGACACCGGGTTGATTCTGATCGACCCACTGCAGACGGCGCAGACCTCCAAAGCGAGCTTGAACCTATACTTCCAGCAATTTGGAGAGAAGCCAGTCATCGCAGTGATCTATACCCATAGCCATGTGGACCACTATGGCGGCGTGAAAGGCGTCATATCCGAGGAGGATGTTAAAGCTGGCAAGGTACAAGTCCTCGCCCCGGAAGGATTCCTGGAGGCGGTCATTAGTGAGAATGTCTATGCTGGAACGGCTATGAACCGTCGCGCCGGCTACCAGTACGGCGTCCTCCTTCCGCGGGGATTTTTTGGCCTGGTCGATTCAGGATTGGGCAAAACCTCCGCGATGGGTTCAATGACCTTGATCCCTCCCACGGACATCATCGGCAAAACCGGTGAAACGCGAACCATCGACGGGGTGGAAATGGAATTCCAGATGGTCTCGGGTACCGAGGCGCCGGCCGAGATGACCCTCTATTTCCCACAGTTCAAGTTGCTGGACTCGGCCGAGATCGCCTGCCCCCTGCTGCATAATGTCCTCACCTTGCGAGGCGCTCAGGTGCGAGACCCCAAGAAGTGGGCTGCCTGCCTGAACGAAGACATCGCTCTTTACGGGGACAAAACCGAGGTGGTCATCGCCCAGCACAACTGGCCCCGCTGGGGGCAGGAAAGTGTGGTCAACTACCTGGCCAACCAGCGCGACTTGTATGAATTCATCAATGACCAGACCCTGAACCTGATCAACAAGGGGTACACCCCGATCGAGATTGCGGAAATGATCCAACTGCCGGACAGTCTGAACAAGCAGTGGTACACCCACGGCTACTACGGCACCCTCAATCACGATGTGAAAGCCGTCTACCAGAAGTACATCGGCTGGTACGACGGCAATCCAGCCAACCTGAACCCTTTGATCCCGGTGGATGCAGCCAAGAAGTATGTCGCCTACATGGGCGGGGCGCAAGCCATCATCGAAAAAGCCCGCCAGGATTTCGCAAAAGGGGAGTACCGTTGGGTGGCCCAGGTGTTGAACCAGGTTGTCTTTGCTGAGCCGGATAATGCTGAAGCCCGCAACCTGGAGGCGGATGCCCTGGAGCAGCTCGGTTACCAAGCCCAGGCAGGAACCTGGCGCAACATCTACCTGAGCGGCGCTATGGAACTACGCAACGGCCTCATCAAAGGACCGGGTTCTGGCGGAAGCGCAAACCCGGACACGATCAAGGCCATGACGATGCCTCTCTTCTTCGATTACTGGGGGGTGCGCTTGAATGCGGCCAAGGCCGTTGGCAAGGCCATTATCCTGAACTGGAACTTCACCGAACCGGCCGAGCAATACGCCTTGAACCTTTCCAACTGCGCTTTGACCTACCGGGCCGGTTGGCTCGCTCCGAAAGCGGATGCCACCTTTACCCTCGCCCGCGCTACGCTGGACAGCATTACCTTGGGCCAAACAACCTTCGACAAGGAAATCGCAGCCGGGAACATCAAGGTCGAGGGAGACGCCAGTAAGCTCGCTGAGCTGATGGGATTGCTTGACACCTTCGACGTCAATTTCGCCATAGTGACTCCTGAATAATCGATATGTAGGGCATTCGACCGGTTTCAACCATTGGAAAACACCAAGGGCAGACTTTCGATCTGCCCCTGGTGTTTTTGTTGAAACTTTGCAGCGTGATGGTCTCTCGGTAGCTGGAAACCGGCAACGGGAGCCCGGCCATACTGCGCCTAGCCCTTTCATATTCCGAAGGATCGGTAGCAAGCCAGAGAAGGAGATGCAGCAGCCCAGCGACTCACACGGCGTGTCGTGGGGATTTAGTTGACAATTGAACAACGTCCCTAAAGCACCTCTCCATCCCACAGCATCTTCAAAAAATCACGCCACGGTAAAATGCGAATGCCCTCATGCAGCCGTGGAGCGCGTTCGTTGCAAACAATGAAGGCGCTTGCGGGATGGTGTTCCTGGATAAACGCCTTGAGCGGACGCATGTCTGCGTTATCGATCCGGCTCGTCCCTTTGACCTCAATGGCCACTGTCCCATGACCGATGATGAAATCCACTTCCAAGCCTGACTTCGTTCGCCAGAAATTCACGTCATAGTCCAGCCCACGGTACGAGCGATGGGCAAGTATTTCCATCAGGATGAAATGTTCGAACGCCCGCCCGAATTGTTCACCATTTTCCTGAGGAATCTGACGGTGGGTAATGGCCCCGGCAACACCCACATCAAACAGATAGAACTTGCCGGCCCTGATGATCACATTGCGATCCTGCCGTTTCTTGTAAGGCTCGATCATTGTGCCAAGCAGTGTATCGACAAGGATCTGGTAATACTCCTTGACGGTTTTTGCGTCTACGCCGCAGTCTCTGGCGATGTTCGCATAGTTCGTCAACTCTCCGTGGGAGTAGCCCATCGCGTCGAAGAACCGCGAAAAGGCGGGGATATTCCGGGTCAATCCTTCATCGAACACTTCTTCCTTGAGATAATCCCGAACATAGGCCTGCAGCGACTTGCGATATTCCTCCTGCAGGTAGTGCATGGGTATCATTCCCCTATTGAGCGCTTGTAGCAGATTCAAATCAGCTACCTCTGCCGAGACAAGCGGGTGCATCTCGTAACGCCAGGCGCGGCCTCCGAGCAGATTCGCCTTCCCCCGTTTCATTTTCTTTGCGCTGGAGCCGCACAAGATAAACCGCAAGCCCTTGTTCTCAATGAGCCAGTGGATTTCATCGAGCAATTGAGGCGCTTTCTGCACCTCATCGATAATAATTGGCTCCTCAAGCCGCTTCGGGTCTGCTGCAAGGAGCTGCTCGCGCAACAGATAGGGACGCTTGATGAATTCAAAAAAGAGATCGGTCTGAAGCAAGTCATAGCTCAGGCTAAGCGGGAAGGCTGCCTTGAGGAAGGTGGTCTTGCCTGTCTTCCTTGGTCCCCACAAGAAGGTGGACTGTCCTTCAGGAAGCTTGATCTTCAGCAATCTGGGTATCGTTTCTATCATGGACGTAACTCCTCTTTAGTTAGACTATTATGGAGTATTATCCATCATGGTTAATCTGTCAACGATGGCGTGGGGATCAGTCAAAGAGCAAAGAAATAAGTTAGTCAACAATTGAACAACGTCCCTGTATTAGCTTCAGAAGAGGTTTGGCCAACTCGCTCAAGAGGAGGATGGCGAAGGCGACGCCAAGGCACAGCAACCATTGCTCGGCCGTCAGGCGCGCTGTGGCGAAGATGCTGCGGAACAAGCCGATCTCGGTGATCATGATCATGCCCAAGATCGCCCAGGCAAAAGACAGCCACAGGTTGCGGTTGGTCAGCGTCTCTCGACGGAAGATGCTAGCGTCGGGAAAGCGCAGGCTGATGGCGATCGGCACGTGCGCGTAAGCAAAGACGGTCAGGGCCATGGTGGTGGCGATGGCCTGTGATTGAAAGGCCCACATTCCATACTGCCGGGCGGCCAAGGCTCCGATTGCCATCAACAGGCCGCAAAAGAGGATCTGGACGCCTCCACGTAAATCAATAATCGGCAGCTTGGGAGACCGCGGCTTCCGTTTCATCAGCCCCGGCGTCGGCGTATCCGTGCCCAGGGCCATGCCGATGAAGGCCAGATCGCCGAAATGGATCCACAGCACCTGCAACGGGTTGAACAGTGCGACGCCGGCCATGATGCCGGCGCCCAGGAAGCCGAAGATGAAACCGAGCAGGTTGGCCATCTGCAGGCGAATGAATTTCATCAGGTTGTCGTAGATCGCCCTTCCTTCGGCCACGGCGTGAACAATGGTGGCGAAGTTGTCATCGGCCAGGATCATGGCGGCGGCGCCCTTGGTCACATCGGTGCCGGAGATGCCCATGGCTACGCCGATGTCCGCGGTCTTCAGGGCTGGCGCGTCGTTAATGCCGTCACCAGTCATGGCGACGATGTCCCCCTGGGCTTGCAGCGCTTTCACCATCCGCACCTTGTCCTGCGGCGCCACGCGCGCGACAACGCCGATCTCCCCGATCTGCGCCGCCAACTGAACGTCGCTCATTTGGCCCAAATCGGCACTGGTGACGGCCCGGCCCTCGATGCCCAGCTCCTGCGCCACCGCTTCGGCAGTGACCACATGATCGCCGGTGAGCATGCGCACGCGGATGCCTGCATCCTTGCATTCGGCGATCGTCTCCTTGGCCTCGAGGCGGGGCGGGTCGAGGATTCCGACCATGGCCAGCAGGATCAGCCCGCTCATTAAGTCGAGCAAGTTGGCCTGCGGGTCGAAGGTTCCCGGGTCGAAATCGCGTTGAGCAACGACAAACTCGCGCAGCCCTTGTCGGCCCAAATCATCATTCTCGTCCATCACCTTTTGGCGCGAATTCGCATCCAGCGGAATCACTTGGCCATCCCAATTGCGAAGGGAGGAGGCGCGGGCGAGGATCTTGTCGGGAGCGCCTTTGACATAGCAGCGGACCACCGGAGTGCCATCCTCTCCGGTCATCTGGTGGAAGGTGGCCATCAGCATGTAGGAGGAATCGAAGGGCAGGGTTGCCAAGCGCGGGTAATGATTTCGGCTGGCCTCCACGTCCACGCCCCCCTTGGCTGCCAAGGCGGCCATCGCCCCTTCAGCGGGGTCGCCAGAGCATTTCCCGTCTTTTACGGTGGCGTCCGAGCAGAGCACCATGGGCAGCAGCACTGGATCCAACGACGCGTCCCCGGCGCCGGCAATGTGCTGGATCTGGCCTTCCGTGCTGTAGCCCTGGCCAGTCACGCTGTACCGGGCGCCTGGAAGCAGCAACTGGCGGACAGTCATCTGGTTCATGGTCAAGGTGCCGGTCTTGTCCGAGCAGATAGCGGAAGTGGAGCCGAGTGTTTCCACAGAGGGCAGGGTCTTGATGATGGCCTTCTTCTTGGCCATCGCCACCGAGCCCAGGGAGAGAATGGCCGTGACAACAGCCGGAAGGCCGTCCGGGATCGCCCCAATGGCCAGCACCACGCCGGTCCGGAAGAGGGTCTGGAAAGCTTCGCCGTGCAACAGCCCCAGTCCCAGTACCAAGAGGAAGGTGACGCCGGCGATGGCCAGGATCACTCGGATCAGTTGGTCAATCTTCAGCGTCAACGGAGTCTTCTCTTCCTTGGTTGCTTGCAGCATTTTGGCGATGTGCCCCACCTGGGTGGCCATCCCGGTTTCGGTGACGACCATCTCGGCGCTGCCGCGGGTAACGTTGGTGTTCATGAAGACCATGTCCAAGCGGTCGCCCAGCGCCAGGTCCGGGTTTTCTAGCGGCTCCAGACGCTTCAACGTGGGCGTGGCTTCTCCGGTCAGGGCCGACTCTTCCACCTCCAGCGTGGAGACCGCCAGAAGCCTCCCATCCGCAGGGATGCGATCACCCGCGCGGACCAGGATGATGTCGCCGGGCACGAGCTGTTCGGCGGGGATGGTGGACACCTCGCCGCCTCGTCGTACCCGGGCTTCGGAGATCAACATCTGCTTCAGTGCAGCCATGCTTTGTTGCGCCTTGCTGCGTTGCATCAGGCCCAATGCAGCGTTGAACAGCGTCACGACGATGAGAATGGTTGCGGTGGAGAGGTCGCCGATCAGCACACTGACTACCGCCGCCCCCACCAGCACCAGTTGCATCAAAGAGCGGTACTCGTTGAGGAAGGTCTGCAGGATGGTCACCTTCCTCCCCCCTGCCAGCTCGTTCTTGCTGTATTGCTGCTGGCGCTGCGCCGCCTCCGCGGCACTCAACCCCTTGGCTGGATCGACGCCCAGCTTCGCAGCGACCGCCTGCGCGCTGAGGGTGTGCCATGCCGGTCCAGAGGCGATGGGGGCGGGGGCGGATCCTGGCCGAGCAGCCTTGTTTTGCAGATGAATCT
>JAPLHV010000069.1 GCA_026389455.1 Coprothermobacterota bacterium | reverse complement strand
CTGGTTGGACCTGTCTAATCTCAGTTTCTCGACCATGAATGCTCCTTTTTCCGTTCGATTATTTCCCGCAATGGTTTCCCTATTGTACCAGCAACACGCTGCCGCGGGCTGGCAAGCTGCCGCGGGCTGGCAAGCTGCCGCAGGCTGGCAAGCTGCCGCAAAAACAATGGGGACAGATTTGAAATCTGTCCCCATTGTTTCGGGCAATCTGTCCCCATTGTTTCGGGCAATCTGTCCCCATTGTTTCGGGCAATCTGTCCCCATTGTTCTAAACAATCTGTCCCCATCGCATCATCTAGTTGCCGCAGGCTGTTATCCTTGAGAGGTCACGCTTACCGCGTCGACCAGGACAGCCGGCGCCTCCAGCGAACCGTACACCCACTCCAAGCGGTCATCCAAGGCCAGCAGCCGTTCCTGTAGGAGCTGGTAGGCATTCCCAGAGATCATCGTGTTTTTCACTCGACCGATGTTCTCGCCATAGCGGAGGAGGAAACCGAGGCCGACGTTGTTGGAGAACTCACCCTGTTCCACGTTGCCCTGCCCCAAGCCGATCACCTCTTCTACCAGCAGGACGGCGGGGAGAGTCTTCAGGACATCATATATCGGCGAATCTCCAGGCGCAAGGCGCCAGTTGCCGCTATCGATACCGGGAGGCGCCGTATACCCCGGCCGGAATCCGTTGCCGGTAGCAGTCCTGCCAGCCAGGCCAGCCGTCTTCAGATCGTAGAGGAAACCTTTCAACTGGCCTCTCTCGATGAGCGCTTTGGGCGACGTCGGCAGTCCTTCATCATCGAAGGGGGCAGAGCTGATCGCGTAATCCCGGCAAGGATCGTCCACCAGGGTGAGGCGGGGATCGAGAACTTGACGCCCTTCCTTTCCTTCCAAGGGGGAGATATGGCGGAAGACGGCCCGGCCATTCAATCCGGACTGTAGGGGTAGGAGAAGGAGTATTAAACTCTTGGGGACGCAGAGTAATGGCATCGGGCCGGAGGGAATGGAAACGATCGTTTTGGCCCAATTCAACCGCTCCAAAATGCGCTCAGCCAGGGCGATCCCCTCTACCTCAGCCAACCGTCGAGAAGCGCTCTGCTCGTATAGGGAGAGGATGTCCCCCTCTTCTGTGCGCCGAACCTCCAAGCTGACACTGAAGGAAGTACGGCGGTAGGACATGTCGAGGCCGGTGGAGTTGACTAAATGTACCGATTGCACTGATTTTTGCAGGGATGCGTCAACCTGCAGAGCTGGATCAGCGCTTAACAGACGGTCAATCAGCGCGTGACCCCGCTCGATCATTTGCGATACCTCCACCTGCTCGACTTCCGGGTCGAAGCATTGCACCGAGGAGGTCGCTAGAGGAGCGGGGAAGTGGAAGGGGGCTGGCCCGCCCAGATCTACCGATTCCAATGCCGCTCTAGTCAAGCCCTCCGCGTTGCTCCAATCTCCGGAGGAGGCGAACCCTAACTGCCCGTCCCGAATCACGCGCAGCGCTCGTCCTCTGGTTTGCACCAGCTTGGCTGACTCCAATCGGCCGAATGTGAATGACACCGGCCAGGCCAGGGTTTCGGTCTCGAAGACCTCCGCTTCGCCCACTTGCCCTTTCATCGTCTGTAGGATTTCTTCTGCCTGGATCTCTTTCATCTGCTCTCTCCTATCGCCCGCCCAAGGTCAGCTCGCGGATGCGGATGTGCGGCGCCCCGACGGTTACCGGCAGGCCGCTCTGCCCTCCCTTGCCGCAACCTCCAGCCGAACCGAGCAACTGCAGGTCATTCCCGATGGCATCGATCCGTGTCAGAGTCTCGAAGATATTCCCGGTCAAGACCACATCGCGCAGCATCTCGCCGATCTTCCCATCCTTGATCTCGTAGGCGTACCCGGCGCTGAAGGTGAACTGTTCCAACTCGGTCTGCCCGCCGAATGCACTGCAGGCGTAGATTCCCTGGGGGATGCCGGCGATCATCTCGGAGAAAGGTACAGTGCCTTGGTCAATATAGGTGTGGCGCATGCGAACGATCGGCTCGAAGCGATAGGAAACGGCGCGGGCGTTCCCAGTAGGCTGTGCATTCATTCGCTTGGCGGTTTCGCGATTGTGCAGGAAACCCTCCAGCACACCTTGGCGGATCAAGTGAACTCGGTGGCGGGGGGTTCCCTCGTCGTCGTAACGGGTATTGCCGCGAAGGCCCGGGCGATCGCCGTCGTCGATCACATTCAAATCAGGCGGTCCGAAGCGGCGGCCGGGACAAAGCACTTCGCGCAACCGCTTATTTTTAGAAAGGAAGTCAGCCTCACAGAGGTGACCGAAGGCCTCATGAATGAAGACCCCGGCCAAGAGGGGGTCGAGGACCACAGTGTAAACTCCCCCTTGGGCAGGTTTCGCCTCCAGCAAGGCTTCAGCTCGCCTTGCAACCTCTTCCGGGATCGCTTCGCGGCTCAAGGCTGCCTCAAAGCCAGCGGAAGATCCGTCGCTATCGAAAGCAGTCTGGATATCCTGACCGCACCTAGCTGTGGCCATGAAGCGGAAAGTAACATCCGGCCGCTCCTCACGAAGGTAGGTTCCTTGCGAGTTGGCGAAGGTCACCTCGCGAAAGAGGTCGGCGTACCTGGCCCCGGTCATCACCAGACGTCCTGGATTGGAACGAAGGATATCATTGTACTCAGCCAGCAACGCTTGTTTCCGGCGCAGGGAGACTGCGCGAAAATCCTGCTCCATGGAGGCTGGGAGGTCATCCTGGAGAGGGGGCAGGGGGGCTAATTCGACGGGTTCCAGGACTTCGCGGCTCACTGCGGTGGCGATGCGGGTAGCTTCCTCCACATAATGCTCCAACTCATCCAGTTGGTTGAAGACAGCAATCCCCCAACCACCCCGTACCAGGGCGCGAACCATCCCGCCCGCATCGTTCGATGACTCCAGGTGTTCCAGGTCTTCATTCTGGTAGGAAACCTGGGTCCATTGACGGCGTTCCAGGCGGATCTCGGTGTAGTCAGCGGGGCTTTTCTCCAAAGCCCGCAGGATTCGGTCCTTCATCTTGGCCCTCCTTCAAGGCGGTCTGCTGCAACAATTATAGCTTTTCACAGGGCGATGGGGCGGCGCATGTGGCGCTCTTACATCGGGCGGGATTAATCTGGGCGGGTTTGAAACCCGCCCCTACCCGGCCAACTCCAGACGAATCTCCAAACCCG
>JAPLHV010000231.1 GCA_026389455.1 Coprothermobacterota bacterium | reverse complement strand
GGATCCTCGGGAAAGGGGGTGCGAGCCGTATCGGTGAGGTGGATGGTTCCCAGACAGGCGATCGTTGGCGTCTTGGCGAAAGGATCGCGAAAACAGGTGGTCAGATCCGGCCGCACCACCATATCCGAGCTCTCTACCGGGGAGAACCCGTAGGAAGAACCGTCGAAGCCGACCCCATCCTCCAGAACGTGTTCCGTCAGCGCCTGGGCGGGCAGGGTGACATGATGCAGCCGCCCGGCCAGGTCGGGTACTTTCACATCGAAGAAGCGCGCGCCTTCCAGTTCAATTAACGCTTGCAGTGCTGTGAAATCCATTCCTCTCTCCTTCCTGTGCTCACTACAAGACTAATTATAGCAGAGCGCGCCGGGTGGGCTGCGTTGGAAGACGTTCGCGGATCGGCTACACTACCGCCATGGACTTTAGCAGGAGTGCCCCCTAACGATGTGGATCCGTCCCCAGGATGACCTATGCACCGGCTGCCAGGCTTGTCGTCTGGCCTGCGCTCAGCATCACTTCCATTGCGAGGAGTTGGAGCGAGCGGCCATCGGGATTCGCCTAGACCCGCAACAAGAGGGCCGTTACCTGATCGCGGTGTGCAACCAATGCGGCTTCTGCGAGGTGGTCTGCCCGGTGGGAGCGATCCGCAAGGATGGCGGAGTGTACCGCGTTTACCCGGAATGTACGGGCTGCCTCTACTGTGTGGAGGTCTGCCCGTTAAGTTGCATCTATGTCCACCCCGAAGCGCCCGAAGTGATCAAGTGCGACGCCTGCGCCGCCTGCCTCACGGCCTGCCCGGTCGGCGCCCTGACCTTGCAGCGCTGACACTTCACGGACGGTTCCCGCACCGCAGGCAACGGCCTCTCTCGACCTCTCGCCCGTTACGATCTCGCCTGTTAGGTGATGCGCTGGAGGAAAGCCACCCCTTCCACATGATAGGTCTGCGGGAAGAGGTCGAAGGGGGTCACCCGGATCAATCGGTACCGGGCGGCTAGCCATCTTAAGTCACGAGCCAGGCTGGCTGGATTGCAGGAGAGATAGACCAGCCAGGGGAAAGGCCCTTCGGCCAGGAAAGCCAGGGTCTGCGGGTGCAGCCCGCAGCGTGGCGGGTCCAGCACCGCCAGTTGAAAGGAACCCAGCTCGGGCAGGATCTTCTCCACCAACCCCTGGCGAAAATGGACCTGCTCCAAGCCGTTTCGCGCAGCGTTGCCCCGGGCATCCTCCACCGACTCGGCCACCATCTCAACCCCCCAGATCTCCTCCAGTTCTCGGCCGATGAAGCAGGTAATCGTGCCAGTGCCGCAGTACAGATCCAAAACCCGCCGAGCGCCGCTTTCACGCACGCAGGCCTGAACCTCGCGGTACAAGTTGAGCGCTCCCCAGGTGTTGGTCTGGAAGAAAGAGCGGGGGGAGAGGCGAAAGCGAAGACCGTCCAACTCCTCAAAGAGAATCCCCTCTCCGGACATGATCTGCTGCTGATCCACCCGATGGCTGTCCCCCCAAGCCTGGTTATTTGTAATCAATACCGTCGCCCCCGGCCACAGCTCGCAGAAACGTTGGGCCGCCTCCCGGCTTAGCGTTTCACCGCCGATCAGGTCCACCATCAGGGTTCCTAGGGTGGCGCTGGTGCGGAAGAGCAGATTGCGCAGGCAGCCGAAGTGGCCCTTCACATCCCAGGCCGGCAACCCCTCGGCGACTGCCCAAGACTTGGCGCGGGGCAGATACTGGTCGGCCGGGAAGCCGGAGATCGGGCATTCCCGCAGATCCACCACCCGGCGAAAGTTGCCGCGGGGGTGCAACCCCAGGCGCAGCCCGTCCTCTTCGGCAAAGGAGAACTCCATCTTGTTGCGGTAGCCGAAAGGCGCCTGGGAGGGGACGATCGGCTGCAGGGGAACCTCTTCCAGCTTGCCGATGCGGGTCAGGGCCTCGGAAAGAAAACCTTCCTTGAAGCGCAGTTGACCCTCGTAGGAGGCGAACTGCAGGGTACAGCCTCCACAGCGGCCAAAATGCGAGCAAGCCGGCGCTACTCGGTAGGGAGAAGGCTGCAGCACCTCCACCGTTCGCGTCTCACGATAGTCCCGCTTCTCCTTGAAGACTTCCGCCAGCACTCGCTCCCCAGGCAAGGCTCCTTCCACATACGAATCCTTCCCGTCGGCGGCACGGGCCAAGGCCTTGCCCTCGAAGACCATTCTCTCGATTCCCAGCTCTAGAATCTTCCCGCGTTGCATCTGTCCTCCTCATGGGTAAAAGGGGCGGAAACGAAAATAGCGAACCCCATATCCCATGCAAGTATAAAAGAAAAGCCGGAAAGGATAAAATAGAGGCATGTTCGACTTTGCCAGCGACCCTTACCGGATCCTCTCGGCCGTCTATGATGGCTTCCATCTCTCTCGTTTCAGCTTGGCCGCGACCCAGGTCGCGCTGGAGGCGCTCTCCTCCGCCAAACCGGGCGCAATGGTGGATCTGGGGTGCGGCACGGGACAGGCTGTCTTTCACTTCGCCCGTGCCGGCTGGAAAGCGATGGGCATCGACAATTGCCCGCAGATGCTCTCCCTGGCCCGTTTGAATGCGCTGGAAGCGCAAGCCCCAACCGAGTTCATCCGGGGAGACATGCGCGAGCTGCCCGGTGGGTTGAAGGTAGATCTGGTGACCTGCTTCGCCGCCCTTAACCACGTCCCCCTCGCCGATCTGGTTAAATTCCCGGCCAAAGCAGCCCAAGTCCTGCGGCCCGGCGGCTATGTGGCCTTCGACCTGCTGACGCCGGAGGGCGCCGCAGCGTTGCCGGCCAGTGAAGCGCAAGTCGAGGGCGAGCAGTACCTGCTGCGCCTGCGCAGCCACTCCCCGCAGCCGGCCCAACTGTCCACTCGTTTGGTCTGGTTCAAAGGGAAGAGCGGTCACTTCGAGAAACAAGAGTGCCTGGTGGTGGAGCACCCCCTCCCCCTGGCCGCTGCCGAGCAAGCCTTGAAAAACTGCGGCTTCAAGCTGGTGCAGCGATGGGGCGTGGAGGGCGACCGCCTGGTCCCTGCCGCAGCAGGAAGTGGCCGCCTCTTGATCCTCGCCGCCAGAAAATAGGTTGGGAGTATTGGGGTCACATCTTCAGATGTCAGCAATTATGGTTCCTTCTCATTTCAAGTGGGTAATCCTACCTAAACATGCTGCCGCAGGCTGTTTAGTCCAGCTATCCTGCAATGATGGCGATGATGGTCTTAAAGAGTCTTGTCGACCCTGGGACCGCCGCACCCCAGTGCGGCATCCTATTCTCCTGGCTCCACCACGCCGTATCATTCTTCCACGACAATGCGATCTTCCCCAAAAAGAATCCTTCAAGGAGTTTAACAAGATAGCCCCCGGCAGGGTGTTCTGTGACATGCTGCTGCAGGCTGTTCCGAGCTGAATAGCCCCCAGGGCGTTCTGTGTCGAAGCGGGGCTGATAGCCGCGAGAGTGCCGCCCCCGGGTTGGTTGCTCCTTAGAGCGGTTGGCTTCCAATCCCAAGGACGGTCCCAATCCCAGATTTGCCGCACTGGGGCGCCACGGTCCCAGGGGTATGGTTTGCGCCGGAGTGGTCCTCGTAGGGGCGGGTTTCAAACCCGCCCACGCACGGGCTGTCTCGGCATAGTGATGCCTCATTCTCCAGAACACCCTGCCGGGAGCTATCGAGCTGCCGCAAGTTGATTTGTTGTCGTCAGCCTTGATAATCCCAGAGACATTGTTTACTCTCAGACTGTCTTACCCACTCCACTCAGTTTGAGAAAGAACCGCAATTATCATAAAGGGGACAGATTTATTGAGTACAGGCAAGCCGTCTTTCCTCGCGTATGGGGATAATCGGCATTGCCATAAGAATCTGCGGGAGTGGAAGGACGCCTATGGTTGCAGCATTTACGCCTATTGCCTGACGATGAATCATGTGTATCTGATCATTGATCCTGGCGAAGATCAGCAGAACCGCGCCTGCCTAATGAAACGGGCGGCTGGACGGGAAGCTTACAGAAACCATTGCAGCGCGAGAATGGGAGCTGATCCGACCATCGCTCCAACGGGGACAGTTGGCTGGCGGCACGTCCTAAGCGTTGCGGAGGGGGAAAATAAATCTGTCCCCTTTTTTGCTGGGATTGTAGAGTATACGACATTGCCGTATAATAAAATTGTGGAATTCATCGAAGCCACTGCTTTTACAAAGTATGTTTATGACTATCTTTCTGATGATGAATATCTGGGTTTGCAGAGTTTTCTTCTTCAATATCCAGAATCGGGCAAGGTCGTTCCTGGCTCAGGCGGCGTTAGAAAAATTCGCTGGGCTATGTCGGGAAAAGGTAAAAGTGGCGGCGTGCGAGTGATTTACTACTTCAAACGACAAGATGATGAAATCTGGTTATTGACCATCTATAGCAAGAATGAAGTAGAAAATATCCCCGCTCATGTTCTGCGCCAAATCGCAAAGGAAATCAAAAATGTCTAAGCGTGATATTGGTCAGGAAATTCTAGAAGGCATTCGTGAGGTAAGGGCTCACAAGGCTGGCGAGAAGGCTTTGCATATCCATACCTTAAGAAAGCCGGCGCCGCCCAAGATGATCCGGGCAAACTTGAAATTATCGCAATCGGCTTTTGCTGGTCTGATGGGCGTTAGTGTGCGCACCGTTCAAGATTGGGAACAAGGGCGGCGCAAGCCAAGTGGGCCTGCCGTCGCATTGTTGCGCATTGCCGAACAAAAGCCTGAAGTCTTCGCACAGCTTTCATAGGGCATAAAGGGGACAGATTTATTTATTGAGTTCAGGCAAGCCGTCTTTCGTCGCGTCGCGGATGGGGATTATCGGCATTACTTTAAGAATCTGCGGGAATGGAAGGACGCCTATGGTTGCAGCATCTATGCCTATTGCCTGATGACGAACCGTATGCATTTGCTCATTGATCGGGTGAAGATCAGCGGAACCTGGTCTACTGTGTGAAACGGTTGGCCGGACGGCAAGCTCATAGAAGCCATTGCAGCGGGAGAATGGGAGCTGATCGACCATAGCTCCAGCGGGGACAGTTGGCTGGCGGCATGTCCTGAGCGTAGCGAAGAGGAAAATAAATCTGTCCCCTTTTTCTCGAGTATCGGCTGAGACGATGATGCGGTTTTCATCGCGAGCACGCGGCAATATGTCTACATCGGATGCGCTTTGCACCTCGTAATCACGCACATGAACAGTGTCATAGCCCGCCAATCTCAATCCATCTGCCACCAGTGGAGATAAGGCGTTATCTATCAAGAATCTCATGCCTGCATTATCAATGGCAATTCCCGTTCACGGAGCGTTTCCGCAGCATACTGCAAGGTTTCGCGGATATCATCCGCTTCAAGATCCGGATAGGCTGCCAGGATCTCAAGCTCATTCATTCCTTCCGCCATCATGCCGACAATCGTGGCCACAGGAATTCGCAAGTCCCGGATACATGGCACTCCATTCATCTTGGCTGGATCGATGGTAATTCGTGAAAAGCTCATGATATCCTCCTTTTTATCAACGATAGGCCGAAGGCAATAAGGGGACAGATTTATTTATTGAGTACCGACAAGCCGTTCTCGTCACAGATGGGGACTATCGGCATTGCCATAAGAACCTGCAAGAATGGAAGGACGCCTATGGTTGCAGAGTCTACGCCTATTGCCTGATGACGAACCATGTGTACCTGATCATTGCTCCTGGCGAAAACGAGCGGAACCGCGCCTGCCTGATGAAACGGGTGGCCGGACGGCAAAACAGGTATGTGAACAAGCTGGAGAGGCAAACGGGAAGCTTATAGTAGCCATTGTGTCAGGAGAATGGGAGCTGATCCGACCATCGCTCCAACGAGGACAGATGGCTGGCAACCCGTCCTGAGCGCAGCGAAAGGGGAAAATAAATCTGTCCCCTTATTTACTGGGACAGTGAGCTGGCAGCCTGTCTTGAGCGAAGCTAAGAGGAAAATAAATCTGTCCCCTTTTTCTGCTATCGATGGAGGTATGTCATGCTGGCAGCTTTCTTGGATGTTGCAATGGAGCGCTCAGTTTTCGAGATTATCGAAGACGAAGTAACCTATTGGGGTGAGATTCCTGGCCTGCAAGGCGTATGGGCTCGCGGTAAAACTCTAGTCATCTGTCAGAGGGAACTGCGGGAAGCTCTCAGTGATTGGATCGCCTTGCGCCTTTACTTGAACCTGCCTATCCCTGTGATGGCAGGTTTCGATCTGAACAAAATCGCTCAAACGGCGTAGGTACCGATCTTTGACTCGACTGGTTCCAGCGCCTTGGATTGAACTGGTCAGTCGGTTTAGAACATTGGGATTTGAGGAACCATATACGGGGGGCCGACATCCTCAAATGCGAAGAGGGGATTTGACGATCATCCTACCGAATCCACATGAAGGAAGCATCGGTGTCGAGCTGCTACCACGGATATTACGCCAAGCTGGGATATCCCGTGAAGAGTGGCTGAACTATGGGAAGGGTGTAGCCAGTCCTTGAAACACAGGCCGGTGCGCTGAGTCGCTTCCTGCTGGGTGTCGCTGGATTTTTACAATTCTATCTCTAAGGTTCTGCTCCGCTGTGGCTCGAACTGGGTTCGGAACAACTTCGCAGCGCGCCTCAGATAAAAGGTTCTCTGCCTATTTGCGATAAAAGCAAGGAAGCTGATCTGTAAATGGGAAAATAAATCTGTCCCCTTTTTCTGCTGATCCGCTAAGGCTCGAACTGAGTTCGGAGCAACTCCGCAGCGCATCTCTGATAGAAGGCGTCTTGCCTATTTTCGGTGAAAGCATGAGAGCTGATCCGTAAATGGGAAAATAAATCTGTCCCCTTATTAGAAAATAAATCTGTCCCCTTATTTGAGGTCGGCTAGGGTGGCAATGACGAAATCGCAGCAGCCCTGCAGCTCTTCCGCTGGGATCGCCCCCGTTGCCACTCCGATGGTAGCGGCCATCCCAGCAGCTCTCCCCATCTGGGCGTCCAGGCAGGTATCGCCAATTCCCACCATCTGGTCCGGATCCACTCCCAACTTCTTGGCGCAAGCCAGGATCAGGTCGGGGGCGGGCTTGGGGTGAGTTACCTCATCCACCCCGATGATCAAGTCAAAGCAGGAAAGGATGCCCAGGCTGGCCATCATCCGTTCGGCGCGAGCATGCCCGTCGCCAGTGGCCAGGACCACCAGAAAACCAGCTTCTTTCAACCACTGCACCGTCTCGATCGCCCCAGGCAGGGGCTCCACCCACTCGTCCGCTTCGATCTGCTCCTCGGCCTTTTGGAAAGCAAGTGCAGCCAAACGGCGAGATTCCGGCCAGGAGCGCCCATGCAAATAGATGGCGCCAGCCGCCAGGATCTCTTCCTCGCGCCGCGCGGCGACCGAGAGAGGGCCACTCGGATCGATGGTCCGCGTCTCCGGCTGATAGCCACAGCCGCGCAGGTAATCGGGCAGCGCTTCCGCCCCGGCGACCTCCTCCAAGGCACGGGTGCGGCTCTCCACCAAGGAAAGGAGGACATGCTTCAGATCAATCAGGGTGCCGTCCTTGTCGAACACCACCGCGCGGCAGGGAATCTTTGTTCCGTGGACTACGAGCGTTTTCATAGTAGAGGTATTCTAGCAAACAACCCAAAAGATTTTTTCTCCAAACCCTTGCAAAAAGCAGGCGATTGGTGTTTTATTGTGTCTGAAAGGATGGTGATCGCCTAGCAGCAAACTGATTCAAACGAGCGGTTAGCGGAGCGGAAAAAATCATCCGGCGGAAACCGGAAATATGAACTGGAGGAAGAAGAAAGTGAAGCAAAAAGGTTTTACCCTAAT
>JAPLHV010000068.1 GCA_026389455.1 Coprothermobacterota bacterium | reverse complement strand
GGGGGGCCATTTTTCTCATCCTCTCCTCGTCCTTGTCCTGGAGAGTACGACGCCATGACCCGGAAGTTCGGGTCTCACCCCTGCTCAGACTGGTAAACTATTTGATGAGCGCGGTGGTAAACTTTATGATGAGCGTTTACACCTGTTCACCAGAGAATACGCTTTCTAGGAGAAAATGTGACCAAAGGATGCTCTTGGTGACTGTCTCGTTATGGAAGGGAAGAGCGCTGATGGTTTAAGAAGGGCTGTCTGAAGCGGCGGGCGCAATCGACCCGCCGCTTCAGTTCATAACACCTATGAGGTTTACGACTCGGGGTAAAGCCCGAAAGTCATCTCCTCGAAAGCCAGATAAATGTTCTTGAAGCTGGAGTATTCGTCCAGAACCATCTTGTGCGTCTCGCGACCAAAACCGGAGCGCTTGCAACCGCCAAAGGGAACATTTGCCGGGACTTGGTCATAGGTATTGACCCAGACTTTCCCGGTGCGGATTACTTTGGCCACTCGCAGCGCTTTGCTGAAGTTCTGCGTCCAGACTCCTGAGGCTAGGCCGCACTCGTTGTCATTGGCCATCGTCACAGCCTCTTCTTCAGTCTCGAACTTGATCACGCAGAGTACCGGACCGAAGATCTCCTCTTGGGCGATGCGCATCGAATTGGTCACATCGACGAAGACGGTCGGTTCGAGATAGTTCCCCTTATCCAGGGGTTCCGTCAAAATGCGGTGGCCGCCCACTTTCAACGTAGCGCCTTCCTGTTTCCCCAGCTCGATGTAGAAGGGGATCTTCCAATGAACTCCAAGAAACCAGAACCCCTGTGATTGATGCCGGGTGAATCCTCTCGCTATACTTGGGGAGCATCGATGAGGACAATCCCTTTACAAAGGAGAGGTGAGAACAGATGAACGGACATACTGGAATCGGCCAGCGGTTGAAAGCGCTGCGAGCCGTTGCCGGACTATCCTTGCAGGAAATGGCCGAGCAGACCGGGCTCTCAGTCCCATACTTGTCTCGGGTGGAGAACGAAAAAGCCAACATCAGCATCATCAACCTTCGCCAGATCGCCAACGCGCTGGAAGTGCCGTTGGCCTCTCTCTTCCTCGATGAAATAGAGGCTTCCATTCAACTCTCCCGCAAGGAAGAGCGACGAGCGATGATCCTGAACGTCTGCGAAGGCAAGAAGTGCACTGAGGAATGGCTCCTGACCGACCCCAAATCGAAGCTTGAGCCAGCATTGATCCGTCTTCCGGTGGGAACGAACGGTGGAAAGCCCTTCGGGCACGAAGGGTGGGAGTTCATCTGGGTTTTGAAGGGTGAGATTCACTACACCGTGGGAGCTTCCGAGTTCGACCTGCATGAAGGGGACACGCTCTACTATCAAGCGATCCTCCCCCATTATTTCCGCAATGACGGCAAAAAGACGGCTGAGTTCCTAGTGGTGGCCACTCCCTGGAGCTTCTAATGGGACAGTTCCCTCTCCCCGCTTCTCCGGGTGTGTACGCGATGAGTGGATGGAAGCAGAAAAGCAAGATGCATTGCCGAAGGGAAATTAAAGTGGTGCCGAGGGGCGGAGTTGAACCGCCGACACCTTGATTTTCAGTCAAGTGCTCTACCAGCTGAGCTACCTCGGCATGAGAAAGAATTGTAAAGGGTCAGCAGGGAACCGTCAACGAGAGGACGGAAGGAGGCAGTTCAACGGGATCAATCATCTTTGATAGTGCGGAATGGATAGCATGCACCAAAAAATCCGGCTTCTTTTGTGAAGAAGCCGGAAGATGCCTTTTTCGAGGTGGCGGGGTCGACGGGAATCGAACCCGCGGTCTCCAGCGTGACAGGCTGGCATGTTAACCGCTACACCACGACCCCGCGCCGTACCTATCTTAACAGATCAATCGAGGAGGCGCAAACATGGTCGTTTCGCGAACACGGCTGAATTCTTCAGGAATGATGCGCTTTTTCCTTTGCTCTTCGAGATCCGCGATGATTAAACCGCGCATCGAGGAGCAGCTCGGGACTCAGTAGGGACCTTTTCCGATCCAGCTTCATAGCGGCGGAGATCCTGTTGCGTTAAGAGGTAGGGCCGATCCTTCCATAAGCCCTTTCAAGGGAACCAAAGATCGACAAAGAGCCATAGATCATGGTTCAAATGACGCCGGAGGAAGAGAAAGGACCGCCCTTGCGGGCGGTCCTTTGATCATCGGTTGAGCGAGGCGCTATTTACTTCCCGCCCATCATCCGGTAGAGGTAGACGGCCGTCTCGGCGCGGTAAGCGGAGGTGTTGAAGTAGTAGGTGTAGGTGCCTGGGACCGGGCCGGGCCAGGTGATCTGATGCGGGTCGTCCGGAACCATCAGGATAGCGTACTGGATCGCCGTGCCAACATACTGGTAGTACCAGCAGGTGTCGGCGGTGAAGGGACGCAGATCATAGTTGGGGTTGCCGGTGGCCGGCTCTTCGGCGATATAGATCTGTGAGGCGCTGACCGGGTTAACCAGAGGCCAGCCCTTGGCGCGGGTGATAATGGCAAAGATCTGGGCCTCGGTGACTGAGTCGCTGGGGCGGAAGGTGCCGTCCGGGAAGCCGGTGACCAATCCTTTGTCCACTGCCACCTGGATGTAAGGCCAAGCCCAGGCGTTATCGGGAGAGAGGTCGGGGAAAGGCGGGCGAGAGACGCTGGCTGGGATCGTATAGCCCATTGAAAGGTCGATCATCTTGCAGAATTCGGCGCGTGTCACCGGCAGTTCGGGCTTGAAGGTGCCATCCGGATACCCCTTGATGACGCCGGCTTTGACCATGGCCATGATCTCATCATAGGCCCAGTAGAAGTTGGGCACATCGGGAAAGCTAATGACCGGCGGAGGAGGGGTGGAGCTGATATAAACCCCGGCTGAACTGGTGTATTGGCTGCCACCGACAGTGAAGACGCCTGCGTTGGTGAGGGTTTTGCCTGCGGTCACACTAGAGGCGACGGAGGCGCTCATGATCACTTGGGCAATCTGTTGGGCGGCCAAATAGCCGAAGTTCCAAGTGTAAACATTGCCGCTCTGGCTGGCCGGCAAGGGGTTGAAGGAGAGATTGATCAAGTTGGGATCCACCGTGTAGACCAGTTGGCCGTTGACAGCGGAGCCGGAGGAGACGTTCTGGGCGAAAACGGTGAAAGTCACCTTGCCGCCGGCCGCCACGTTGGCCGGATCCACCTTCTGGGAGAGGGTAATCTGGGGGGCGGAGACGGTCACGGCAGGAGACTGGGCGCTGGTGTTGATCGGGAAATAGCCTGGGCTGGTGCGGCCTTGGAAGTTCACCGAGTTGATGATGGCAGTGCCCGCCGGTACGTTAGCGCCCACCTGTAGATCGAGGGTCATCTGCAGCGACTGGTTGGGGTAGATATTGCCGGTGAACCACTGCACCGTATTGCCGTTGAGGGTCCCCCCGCCGCTGGCGGCGACGAACCCCACGTTGGAGGGCAGAACCACCTGGAAGAAGGCCTGGGTGATCAACGGGCTGTTGCCGCTGTTGAAGTTGATGGTGTGGCGGAAGGCGCCACCCGGCCCGACCGAAGTGGGGTTGACCCCCATGGTCATGGTGAATGCCGGCGGCGCCGGTGCGTTCTTCACCGTCACCGCCAGGGCGGCATCCTGATTCTGCGGAAGACCCGCGGCGTAGACCACGGCCGTGTTGTTGATCACATAGCCATCCGGAGCGTTCGCAGCGACCTGTACCGCCAGACTGATGTTGTAGGTTTGTCCGGGGTAGAGGGGATCGCGCAGGTTCCAGGTTAGGGTATTGCCCTGAATGGAGGGACCGCCTATCTGCCCCACCTTGGGAGTGAGGTAACCGCCCAATGTGTCCACCACGCGAATGTTGGAGGCGGCTTGATCGTTGGGGTTGGTGATAGTGATGTTGTAGTTGTAGCTATCCCCGGCGTTGGCCTGGCTGCGGTCGGCGTTCTTGAGGATGGTGAGGGGACCTTGCTGGCCGCCGGCAACCGTCAAACTGACGTAGTTCTCCGGGTTCAGGGCCATCCCGTCCGGCTGCATAAGTGTGAAACGGGCGGTGACGGCGATGGTGGAGTTCGGCTGCGGGTTGACTACGCGGAAGTGGGCGTAGCCGGAGAGCTCGGCGCCGGCCGGCATCTCCATGTCCGGCCAAACAATGTTCACTTGGCCGGCGCCGGCATCGATGCGCAGACCTGGGCTGACGTCGACGATGGCGAGAGGCTCCCCAGGTCCCACGTTGGGATTGGGGATGAACTGCAGCGACCGGCTAAGCGTTTGGACATCGGTGGTGAAGGAAAAATCAAATCGAACAATTGTCCCTTGGGTGACCTGATCAGGGGAGGCCGTCAGATAGTTCCATACCCCGCCCGGGTTGATTAAACCGACCGCTGCTGCGGGCTGTATCAGCGGCATTGCCAGCAGAGAGCAGAGGAAGAGACCGGCCAATAGCGCGACCCCCGCCTTCCTGCAGAGATCCATCCATCGTTTCTTCATTCTCTTGTACACCTCCAAGTTTAGTTTTTTGCTTTCTTACTGTCTTACTATAACCCATCGCGGGTCTTCCAGACTAGTCTTTTTCACCATATTTTCTCCATTTGGCAAGAAATGAGCGAAGATCCAGGGGGTTTAACCTATTTTTCGCACTGCGGTGCGGCGTTCCCAGCCTGTCAGAATAATAGCAGGCGCAGCAGGCCGTTCACTAAAGGTCCCAGTATGCGCCCCAGCAAGCCGGTATAGAGCAGCACAAAGAGCAGCATAGTGCCGATCCAGGCGGCCTGGGGGCCGAAGAAGATCATCTCCAGGCGAGGCGGAAGGAGGGCGGCCAGCACCTTGGAGCCGTCCAGAGGCGGAATTGGGATTAGGTTGAAGATAGCCAGCACCAGGTTGATGTTCACCAGGTAAAAGAGGAACTGTTCCAGCCCCAAGCTGAAGCTGGAATAAGGCAGCAGACCGAAGAGGCGGAAGAGCATACCGGCCACCAGCGCCAGAGAGAGGTTGGCCAGAATGCCGGCGACGCTCACCAAAATGGTGTCGCGCCGGGGGTGGCGCAAGCGGTAGAAGTTCACCGGCACCGGCTTGGCCCAGCCGATAATGAATCCGCTCCCAGTGACGATTAGCACCAGGGGCAAGAGGATGGTCCCCACCAGATCGATGTGCGGCAGTGGGTTGAGGGTGACTCGGCCTGCCATCCGGGCTGTGGGATCGCCGCAGCGTTCGGCTACCCAGCCGTGGGCTACCTCGTGCAGGATGATGCTGAAAACCAGGCTGATGATGGTGAGGATGAAGACCACCGGGTTGGAGGCAAAGCTACCCATCGATCCCCACCTTGCCGAGGAAGAGAGGGCTGGGGGCGACTCGCTCAGGGGAAAGGGAGAAGGCTCCTTGCAGGAATTGCAGCGCCCGCTCCAGACCTTCCGTCCGGTTGGAATAGAGGGTGACTAAGCGCTCGCCGCGACGCACTTCCTCGCCCACCTTACGGGCTAGAAGAAGGCCAGCTCCGGGATCCACGACGTCTCCCTTCTTCTGCCGGCCGGCTCCCAGGAGCATGGCTGCGTGACCCACCTGAAGAGCGTCAACTTCGGCCAGAAACCCGTCTCCGGGCGCCTCCAGAACGGCCTCCAGATGAGCTCTTGGCAAGCGGCCGGGATCGTCCGTCACCCGGGCGTCACCGCCTTGGGCTTCGATCATCCAGGCAAAACGCTGCAAGGCGGCGCCGCTACGCAAGGCGTTCTCCACTTGATCTTCGGCCTCTGCTAGGGTCGTAACCGACCCGGCCAAGCGCAGCAACTCGACGGTCAGGTGACGCACCGCTCGTGCGAAATCCGGTGGTCCGTCCCCTTTTAGGGTTTGAATCGCTTCCACCACCTCCACGCTGTTTCCTACCGCCCAGCCCAACGGCTCCTCCATCGGCGAGATTACGCAGCCCACCTTCCGCCCCATCTCCCGCCCCAGGTGAACCATGATGTTGGCCAATTCGACGGCTTGGGGCAGATCGCGCATGAAGGCGCCCCAGCCGCACTTTACGTCGATGAGGATGTGCTGGGCGCCCGAGGCGATCTTTTTGCTCATCACCGAGCTAGCGATCAGGGGGAGGCTGTCCACTGTGCCGGTGACGTCTCGTAGGGCGTAAATCTTACCGTCGGCCGGGGTCAGATCGGGGGTCTGGGAGATAATGGCGCAGCCGATGGACCGCACCTGGGCTAGTAGTTGCTCCACGGTCAGGTTGGTGCGGAAACCAGGGATCGACTCCAGCTTGTCGATGGTTCCCCCGGTATGGCCCAGCCCACGACCGGACATCTTGGCCAGGTAGAGCCCGCAGGCCGCCGCCAATGGCACTACCACCAAGGAAACTTTGTCTCCGACCCCGCCTGTGCTGTGTTTGTCAGCAGTTGGACCGGGTAGCGATGAGAGGTCCAGGATCCGCCCCGAGTCGATCATACTGCGGGTCAAGGCTTGGGTTTCGGCCTCCTCCATGCCCTGGAAATAGACCGCCATCAGAAAGCTGGCCATCTGGTAGTCAGGGATCTCACCCGAAGTGAAACCGTCCACCAAATAAGCGATTTCCGCGGGAAGGAGAACCTGTCCATTGCGTTTCTTGAGGATCAAGTCGACCGTTCTTATCATGACCTCTCCTCGCACTGCCTCCCCCAGCTCAACCCACCAGGGGAAACTGGCAGTGCGGTCTTTTCTCTGTCATAGCCTAACACAGAACTCGCTGCCGCGGGCTGTCAACTCGCTGCTGCGTGCTGTCAACAGGCTGCTGCGGGTTAAGAACTCGGCGTCTCCCAAAGAGACGCTGCCCGGATGCCCGACCCTGTTTTTCCAAGAGAAGGCCGGGGCGATCCGAGCGATCCTGTGATCAAAGGGCTGCCAGTAGTTCGCGCAGCTCCTCAGTTTGGAAGAAGAAGAAGGGGTAGCCGCGGAAGGAAAGTACGTCGCGGGCTGACTCGGCATCAGCAACGCGCTTTTCCAAAGCGGTGATCTGGCCCCGCAGTGGGCGGCGCAGTCCTTCGTTGGCAGCTTGCAGCGCCCGGTAACCGGTTCTGTCCAACTTGCCCGAAGACATCGTGGCTGATTTCTGAGTGATCACCGCTATCAGCGCGGCTCGCTGCGAATTGGCCAGGTAACGCTCCGGCCGTTGCTCCAGATCGCGCAGCAAACGCTTGAGAGATCCAGCCGACGGTTCTTCACCCGGTAGAAAAAGGGTCAGCGTCGCTGAGACGAAAGCTGGGGGGGTGGCATGGAAGAAGCGGAGAATGACCTCGTCAGTGACCTCCTCATAGTCTGCTCCACCAGCCCCGTGCAAGAAGAGGTCGGCCAGGCAAAGGCGCATGAAAAGGGTCAGGCTTACCGCCCGAGGACGTATTGCAGCGGCCGCCAGCGCCTCCTTGATGGTCCCCAAGGGTTGATCCTGGATCCATAGTTGCCCTTCCTTGAGGAAAAGAGGTGAACGTCTTCCCTCCTTTTCCCACCAGAAGGGCAACTCTACTCGCCCCGGTCCGATCTCCAGGTCGGGGAAGGGGACCGCTGTGGAGCGAGCCCGGTGTCGTACCCGCCACCCGGCCAGCGCTGTATTTAGAGTTACGGCAAAAGAGAGGGCCTGTTCTGCCAATAGCAGGAAAAAGCGACCGAAGCTGGGAATTCGAGTTATTACAGAGAGGTGAATCTCTGGGTAGCTGGGTGTTCCCTCCCAGAAACGCCGAAGCGCCACCGAGAAGGCCGGGAAACTGCCGGCCGGCGGAATGAACGAGCCAACGCGGCGAAAGGCCAAACGAGCGCGAGCGCCTGCCGGACAAGCTAATGCCTCCTCAATGACTTTACAGAAACGGCGCCAAGCCTCGGCGGAGGGCGAAAGGAGGCTCTCGTAGGTGGCGCCACCCTCTGTGGCCAGCTCCACTCGCCGCCGCAACAACTCGCCACGGCAGAGAAAGGGAACCTCTACGGCCGGCTCGTCGGCCAGGTCGGAGTCCACGGCAAAGGCTGCACCCTCCAACCCCCAACGTTGGCGCAGCAAGTCCAGCAAAAGAAAACGCATCCATACGCCGGGGTGGACGAACTCAGGCTGGTGGCCGGTCATCACCAATGGCTGGGAGGGGGAGAGGCCGGTCAAATCGGCGAACTCTCGGCGGGCTTGCGCTCGCAGATCCTCCAACATCGGGGCGAGGGGGAGACGCCGGTTCGCTTCCACCAGGTGTGGCCAAATCTCCAGAGCTGGATTTAACCGCGCCTCCCGGTTGCCCGGGGGAATAATCACAAGAGCGCCTCCAGGTTTCGTAAACCGATCTCCTCGCGGCTGGCAAAGGGCTCGCCGAACTGAAATCGGCCACGGTTGCCCCACCACATCCCCATCGCCTTAATTTGGTCGAAGACGGCCAGGTTGCTCCGTTCGGGGTTGAACTGGGTGCGGTAAACTCGCAGGACTTCCAGCTTCTGCTCCATGTAGGGGGAAATATCGTGAATGTAGTCAGGCTGGAAGACGGCGCGGAAGTGGTTGGAGAAGAAACAATAAATGCGGGGCGGAAAGAAAGGCTCGCCCTCCCAGTCGGTCTTGGTCAACTTGGCGTAGAAGCGGCCGGCCTCAGCCAATTGATTGGCGGCCACGTGGTCAGGGTGGGCGTCACTCCAGTAGTGCATAAAGAGAGCATCCGGGCGGAAGCGCCGGATCACCTCGGCCACCTTGACACGAGCCTCCACCGTGTCGCGCAGGTAGCGATTGGGCAGGTCCAGGGTCCAGCGCTGGTCTACGCCCAACAGGCGGGCTGCCTCCCGGCTCTCGGCCAGGCGGGCATCCACCGTGCCCATCGGCGTTGGCTCCCCATTGGTCAGGTCACAGATGGCAACCGTGTGCCCCGCTGCCTTGAGGGCCAGGATGGTTCCCCCCATGCCGATCTCGACATCATCGGGGTGTGCCCCGAGGGCTAGGATTTTTGCCATTTCTTGGCCTCCTCTTCAATGACGCGCAAGTAGTAACGGCGGCGGATCTCCGGGGTATTGAGGGAACCCGGAAATCTTCGGCAGAAGTTTTTATAGATTAGCGAGACGGGAATCTCCTTGACCCGCAGGCCGGCCCGAGCGGCTTGCATCCAGAACTGCACCGGGAAGGCGTAGCCCGGCTCGTCCAGTTGCAAACGATCCAAGGCCGCCACGCGATAAGCTTTGAAACCGCAGAAGGAATCAGTCAAGGAGAGACCGGTGAGAGAACGGAGCAACTCGGTGATCTCCTGATTGATCTGATAGCGGTCGAGTGGAGGAATCCCTTCGCTCGCCTCCAGGTAGCGGCTGCCGGAGACCACATCGCAGTCGGACAGCTCAGCCAAAAACCGGGGGATCAGGTGCGGCTCGTGCTGCTCGTCGCAATCCAAAGTGACGCACGCTTGGTAGCGGTGGGTAGCAGCGTAGGCGAAACCATCTATCAGCGTTTGCCCATAGCCCTCGTTATTGCAATGACGCAGCAAGGCCACCGGGAATCCGGCCAGCAACTGAAGGCTCTGATCCTGCGAGCCGTCATCGACTACCAGCACGTCGGCCTCCCCTCGCCAGCGCAGTACTTCGGCCACCGCCCCGGGGAGCGTCTTCGCTTCGTTGTAACAGGGCATCAAGATCAGGTCGCTCACGCCAATAAATCCTCGATCATCTCTCGCTCTGCATTGATGGTAGTAAGAGGGCCGTGACCAGGGCAGACGACCGTCTCTCCCGGCAGCTTCAAGAGCCGAGAGAGGCTCTCCTGGAGGCGTCGGAAGGAGCCGCCGGGCAAGTCGGTTCGACCTACTCCCCCTCGAAAGAGGAGGTCGCCGGCAAAGAGCAGACCTCCGCGGGGGCAGTCTTCGCAGAAGATAGCCAAGTGCCCGGGGGTGTGGCCGGGGAAATGAAGAAAGGAAAAACATCTCCCCCCGGCATCCAACTCCTGCGGCGCCTCCAGCGGTAGGCCGGTGAGCTCAGGGAAATCCTCGCCAAGGAAAGAGAGGAACCGCCGGTCTACTCCGGTGATCATCTCTTCGTCCTGCCGTGGGTAAAACCAGCGCAAGCCAGTCCTATGCAGCTGGAGGGAGCGCAAGCCGGCCCAGTGGTCGGCGTGACCATGAGTCAAGTACACCGTTACATCCTTCTCGCGCGGCAAAAGAGCAGCCAGGCGGTTCCCCTCCCCGCCTGGATCGATCAGCCAATAGACTTCTCCCAGTTCCAGCAGGTAGGCGTTGGTTTGCAGGGAGCCGACCGTGATCTGTCGCACCCAGTTGGGCAAGGTCAGCATTCCGCACCACCGCAAACCGTTTGCTGCCGGACCTCCTGGTACAAATCTCGGCCAGCCAGGTCGATGGCTACGATTGCTGGAAAATCGACAACTTGCAAACAGTATATAGCCTCCGGCCCCAATTCTGGGTAAGCTACGAGCTCAACGGTGATGATCGTTTGAGCCAGTAGTGCGCCGGCGCCGCCTGTCGCCGCTAGGTAGATGGCGCGGTATTGGGCCATCGCTTGTTGTACAGCCGGAGAGCGCGGCCCCTTGCCGATGGTTGCCCTCACTCCGGCCGCCAACAGGGCTGAGGTATAGGGGTCCATGCGGCTCGCCGTGGTTGGGCCGGCCGACCCGATGACCTGACCTGGCGGCGCCGGCGAAGGGCCGCAGTAGTAAATCACCGACCCTTCCAATGGGAATGGTGGGGGGAACCCCTGGGCTAACACGGCAGCCAGGCGTTGGTGAGCGATGTCGCGGGCGGTGTAGAGGCGCCCGTTGAGGAGCACCCGATCCCCAGCCTGTAGAGGCAGCAAGTCGGCTTCCGTGAGGGGAGTGTGCAGAGAGGTGGTTTTCATAAGATCACGCTCCGGCGCCGGTGTGAGTGGCAGTTCAGGTTCAAGGCCACAGGCAGAGAAGCGATGTGGCAGGGAGCCACTTCGATGGTCACTGAAAGGGCAGTGGTTCGTCCTCCCAAGCCCATCGGCCCGATGCCGAGGTCGTTGATCGCCATCCGCAATTCGCCCTCCCAAGCAGCCACCTGGGGATCCGGGTGCGAACTGCTGAGGGTGCGGAGCAAGGCCTTCTTGGCCAGAAAAGCGCAGCTTTCAAAGGAGCCGCCCACCCCCACCCCCAGCACCAACGGAGGACAGGCGCCCTGGCCGACACGACAGACCTGCTCTAGGACGAAGCTTCGCACCCCCTCCCAGCCGCTGGCGGGAGTCAACATCGACAGTGCGCTGGCGTTCTCCGCCCCCCCGCCCTTTGGAAGGAGGACGAGCCGTAGGGAATCGCCTGGGACCACTTCCACATGCAGCACGACCGGTGTATTGTCGCCACTATTGGCCCGCCGCAGCGGATCCTTGGAGACCGAATTGCGCAAGTATCCCCGACGATAGCCCTGACGCGCCCCTTCATTGATAGCCTGGCACAGATCGCCTCCAACCAGGGAAACATCCTGCCCCAGCTCCAGAAAGAGGATGGCCAACCCCGTGTCTTGACAGGCCGGCAGCCGGCAACTGGCTGCTAGATGGTCGTTAGCCAAGATCTCCTCCAGGATGGAGCGACCGCGCAGTGATGTTTCCTCAACCAGCGCCTGCTCCAAGGCTTGCAGGGTATCGTCCGGCAGGACTGCATTGGCCTCCAGGCAGAGGTCCCGAACAGCATCCCGCAGCAGTGAGACAGCGACCTCCCGCACCGTTTACTCCGCCGGGGGCAACGGGACGAGCCCTTCCCGCGCCAAGACCTCCGTTTCCCTTCTCGCCCGACGAATGATTCGCTGGGCTTGCCCCCGAAGCTCCTCCTCACTGAGCGCAAGGCGGGCTAGACCCTGTTCGACGGCCTTCATCCCGACTGCTACGGCTTCTTCGACGAAAACCGTCCAGTCATCCATGGTGGGGATCAAGCGGTCCTCGCGCAGGCCGCTCCGCTCGGCCGAGGCAGCCAAGGCTTCTGCCGCGGCGATGCACATCTCGTCGGAAATGGCGCGGGTCTGTACATCCAGTGCGCCGCGAAAGATACCGGGGAAACCCAATGAGTTGTTCACTTGGTTTGGGAAGTCGGAGCGGCCGGTAGCCACGATCCGGGCGCCGGCCTCGTGTGCATCCCAAGGCCAGATCTCAGGGACCGGGTTGGCGCAAGCGAAGAGGATCGGATCCTTGCTCATGCGGCCGATCCAAGCCGGGGCGATGGTATCGGGGCCGGGTTTGGAGTAGGCGATGACGACATCGGCGCCGCGCATCGCATCTTCGATGCCGCCGTGAAGTCGCTCCGGGTTGGTCCCTTGCAGGCTGGTGAAAAGAGTCGGGTTTTCACCCTCCAGCTCGCTCATCCAGGGCCCCAGAATACCGTGCTCGTCCACTAAGACAGCTTGTTCCGGCTTCAAACCGGCCGCCCGCAAGACGCGGTAGGTTGCCAAACCTGCGGCGCCGGCGCCGACCATGACCAAGCGGATCTCCCCCAGCGGCTTGCCGACGATCTTCAAGGCGTTGATCAGCCCGGCCAGGGTGACGGCGGCGGCGCCTTGCTGGTCGTCATGCCAGATCGGGATGCGCATCTCCTGCCGCAGTTGGTCGAGAATGCCGAAACACTTGGGCTGGGCTATATCCTCCAGGTTGACGCCTCCTAGGGCCGGTTGCAATGCTTTCACGATGTCTATGAAGCGGGCGGGGTCTTTGGTGTCCAGGGTCAGCGGGAAGGCGTCCACGCCGCCCAGGTACTTGAAGAGGAGAGCCTTCCCTTCCATCACCGGTAAGCCCGCCTCGGGAGCGATGTCGCCCAGGCCGAGGACCCTGGTGCAGTCCGAGATCACCGCCACTGTGTTCCATTTGTTAGTGTATTCGTAGACCAGCTCGGGGTCTTTCTGGATCGCCTTACAAGGGGCAGCCACTCCGGGGGTGTACCAAATGGCGAAGTCTTCCACCGAGCGGATACAGCGCTTCGGCGCCATTTCGATCTTGCCGCGGTAAAAGGGGTGAAGACGCATAGCCTCTTCGGATGGCTTATTGGCTTTAGCCAGCAGTTCTTTCTTGTCCACGATTGGTTTCTCCTCTCCTGGATGGTATCACCCTGCCGGGGGCTTTTTAGCTGCCGGGGGCTGTCTAGCTGCCGGGGGCTGGTTTCTTTAGGGGGTACCGAGGACCAGGTTCCAAGGGATTCGCCAGACAGTCCCCTGCCCGTCTTCACTCGATCCGCCAGCCACGTAAAGGGCCTGTCCTGAAACAAAGACACTCTTCGGGTCGCGGAAGTTGGCGCCGGGCAACTGCTCGCGTCCGACCTTGTACTGTAAATTCAGCTCGGCATCATAGACCAGAACCTTGTCCAGGGACATCTCCGGCGCTAATACCTGTTGCTGGTTGGCGGTTAGGGCAAGGTCCGCCGGCCCATCGTAAATGCCGATCGAAGTAGCCTCGGTAGAAGCGCGAGCGATCACTTGTCCATTTGGGTCCAGTTTGACTACCTGGTGAGCGTCCTTCAGGCTGACGTAGAGATTGCCGGCATCGTCCACGGCCAGACCGTTGGGTTTCTCCAGCAGCGGTTTCCCGTCCGCCAAGCCGCCATACTCGCCGGCGTAGCTGAAGTTGCGATCCAAATAAACGATCCGGTCATTGCCGCGATCGGCGATGTAATAATAGGATCCATCAAAGGCGATGGCCCGGGGCGAAGAGAGGGAACCCTTTTCACCCATGTCGATTTCCACCGTCTCCACAGTGCCGTCAGGCACCGAGACGGCGAAGATCTTACCCGCTGCATCCAACACGAAGAGGACGGTAGATCCCTCTACCAAATCGCAGGGAGCCTCGGCTTCCTTCAATACACCGTCGAAGGATTCCACCGGCTCACCATTGCTGGTGTAGGCCAAGACTTTTTTCTGCCCATTGTCCAGAACATAAAATATATCTCCCACTTGGAGCAAAGCGTAGGGATCCTGCAAGCCGGAAAGGAAGATGTAGCGAGCGCTCAGGGATTCACTGGAGGCTTCGCTGGAGGAGCTGGCGCTAGAGCTTGGCGTCTCCGACGGGGGGCTTCGCCTCTGCAGCAGGATGAAGGTGATGGCGAACCCTACGGCCAAGACTGCCAGCAACCCCAGGGCAATCTTCCACCAGTTGCTGTTGCCATGCCGAGACGGCTGGATGTCCAGCACCAGAGCGGTCATGTTTTCACGGCTCCCAGCCCTCACTGCAAGTGAAAGCAGCCGATCGCCGGCCGCTTGTGGGGAAAGGCTCCAGTGAAGAACCTCCGCCAGGTCGCGGTAGCGAACTCGCTCCACTAACCCGTCCGTGGCAAGAAGTAGACTATCCCCTTCTCGCAGGCGAACTTCGAAGACATCAGTGCGAAAACCTTCTTCACCCAAGGCCGGCGAAAGCACTTCTTGTCCCTGGACCAAGGGGGCGGTGTGGCTCAGTTCGCGAAGCTCATCATCGCGCAGGAGAAAGATCGAACAACTCCCCGCCGAGGTATAGACTAGATGAGTTCCGATCAACAGGACGCAAGCCAGGGAGACGCGGATGTTCCGCCAGTTTTCGTGACGAGCCAATTCTTGCAAGCGCCGGTGGGCTTCCTCGATTCCCTCCTGGAGGCTGCGCAGCAGAGACCCTTCCTCATGTCCCAGGATGGGTTCCATTTTCTGGGCAATTGTGGTCAGCACGAGACGGGAGGCGGCGTCACCTCGGGCGTCCGGACTATCGGCATCAGCCACCGCATAGAGCCCCTCCAAGAGGAGTGGGTTCTTTGGCGAAACGCGGTTCTCAAAGATGTAGAAGGCATCCTCGTTAACTTTTTGCTGGCCAGGATCGGTGCTGGCCCCGACAAGGACCGGGAAGGGCTTGCTCATCTACCCCTTCCAGTCTCGCAAATAGCGAAAATCCCACCCTACAGTGCGACTGGATAGCTTACATACGGGAGGAAGTCGGCGCTTGAACTGGGATTGGCGGATCCGATTAGTGATCGCCCCGACGGTTGCCGGGGGGAAACCGGCCCGCACGATCTCCGCTTCGGCCAGCCGCTCCTCAACGAAGAGGAAGAGGATCTGGTCAGCCAGCTCGTAGGTGAATCCCAGTTCACCCTCGTCAGTTTGGTCAGTCCAAAGGTCAGCGGTCGGCGCTTTCTCCAGCACTTCTGCCGGCAATTGCAGATCCCGCCCCATCTGACGAACCTGAGTCTTATAGAGATCGCCGATAGGAAAAGAGGATGCAGCCAGATCTCCGAACCAGGTGCCGTAACCCAGCAGCAATTCGGACTTGTTGCTGGCGCCTACCACCAAAGCTTGATGGGCCATGGCTTGGTCGAAGAGAATCGCCATCCGCTCACGGGCCATCTTGTTGCCCCTCCGTAGTGCGTCGGCCTCGCCGACTTGCTCGAAGTAAGCCTCCACTTGAGCGGTAATCTCGATCCGGCGCAGGGTCAAACCGAGTTGTTGGCATACTCGTTCAGCATCCTTCTCGCTGGCTGGGCTCGAGCTTCGGAAAGGAAGGAAATAAGGCAGGATCGCTGCTTTGCCCAGGGCAGCTACGACTAGTGCGGCCAGGAGAGCGGAGTCCAATCCCCCGGAGAGTCCCAGAACGTAGCGGCGGAAACCAGCCTTCTTGGTCTCGGCACGGAGGAAACGGATGATGATATCCTCAGCAAGACGAACTTGGATGGTTAGGTCAATGGCTCGCACGTTCATGGGTTATCCTTTCTATCTCGCGCTGCACTAGATTGAGATCTTCCTCCCGGCCCAGCGGCACAATAGCATTGCGGCGTTCAGTGAGGGACTCATCTACCATTCCTACCACCAAATCCTCGACGAAGTAGGGGGCTGAGGCAACCGTTCGCCCAAAGGGATCCAGGATCACCGAGCCGCCGTAGTAGCAAAGCCCTTCTTCGAAACCGACACGGTGGGCGAAGAAGATAAAAAGGTTAAGGTAAGTGGCGTATACATTGAAGAGGCTCTTCAGTTGCGGGTCGGGGTCAGGGTTCTTTCCTCGCACTCCGCGCACCGGTGAGGCGTTTACCAGAGCCAGATAGCGGGCGCCGTCTTGAGCCAGAAGGTAAGCCGAGGAAAGGTGCCAGGCATCTCGGCAGATCAGCATTCCCATCCGGCCGAACTTGGTGTCGAAGGCTCGGATCGCATCGCCTCGGGCAAAATCGCGACCGTCCTGGAAAAGACCATGGGTGGGCAGGTAAACCTTGCGGTGGATATGACGGATCTGGCCGCCCTCGAAGTAAGCGGCGGCAATAACTGGAAAACCGTCGTGACGCTCCACGAAACTTGCCACGAAGGAAATCTCCTGGGAGATGCGCAACAGTGCCTGCAATGGGGGCGAGTCCAAACTGAGCGCCACCTCCCAGGCAGCATCCTGCAGGTTGCAGCCGGTCAGAGAAAGCTCCGGGAAGATGAGCAAGTCAATCTTCTGGGCTTTGGCCAACTCAAGGTATTGCATGTGTTTTTGCAGGTTGACCCGCACGTCGCCGAGACGGCACTCGATCTGGGCCAGACCGACTTTGAAGGGCATCAGAAGATCTTTCCAGTTTCACGCCATCGCATCGTCAATACCAGCAGGAGGGGACCACCCAGACCGTAGCAGGCCACGGTCTGGCCGATCAGAATGCTGACCGTCAGTCCCCAGTAAGTGTAGTCAGAAACGAGGCCAAACTGCAAGAGATATCCGCTGACGCCGAACCCGTTGGCGAGAACCGGGAAGAGGGGAGCTAGAAGCGCCGCCAGGACGACCGCCCACCCCCGTTTCAGGTACGGCCGCAGCAACCGTCCCACGAGGAAGGTGCCAAGAGCGGCGATCAGGGAGAGCAAGCTGCCGCATACCAAGTCGATCACCCCGAAGGGAGAGAAGAGATTGGCCAACGCCACCCCCAGTGCCACTCCCCAGACCGCTTCCGGGAAAAAAAAGGGGAGCACGGTGAGGGCTTCCGCTACCCGCACCTGCACAGCCTGGAAGCTGACCCCGGCGAAGAGCAGGGTAAGAGTCAAATAGAGGGAAGCGATGATCGCCCCCCGAGTTAGGAAGGTGAGAGATTCCGCTCGCCGCGCAGGATCCGGTCGCAAACTTGCACCACCTCTCGCATGGCCTGCACCTCATGCACTCGCACCAGATCGGCGCCGCCCTCCACCGCCAAGGCCACTGCAGCAGCAGTGGCAAGAGTTCGCTGAGCGGGAGGGCGGCTGTCGGCTAACCCTAGGAAGGACTTCCGGGAGACTCCTGCCAGGAGCGGTTGCCCGAGGCCGCGAAAAGCCCTCAGCTCGCGAAGCAGGGTGTAATTCTGGGAGGCCGATTTGCCGAAACCGAAGCCGGGGTCGACGATCAGTTTCTCCTTGGGGACGCCATTTTCCAGAGCCCAAGACAGGCTTTCCTCCAGGTCTGCCATCACCTCCGGGAGAAAATGCCGGTATTCAGCCTTGCTTCGGTTGTGCTGCAAGATCAGCCCCGCGCCATGCGCCTCGACCAGTTTGGCAATGCCGCGTCCGCGGCGCAATCCCCATATATCATTGATCAGATCCACCCCCAGCTCCAAGCCACGCCGGGCCACCTCCTCCTTGCAGGTGTCCAGGGAGACGGGCACAGCGGCCTGGGGGAGGAACTCCGAGAGGAAATCACGCACCCGCCCCCACTCTTCTTCGACCTCCACCGGCAGATGTCCGGGGCGGCTGCTCTCTCCTCCCACGTCCAAGATGTCGGCTCCCTCCTTGATCATAGCCTCTGCTTTCGCCAACGCCTGGTCCACGTGTCCGCTTAGTCCATCGCCGGAGAAGGAATCGGGGGTCAAATTGAGGATCCCCACCAGGAAAGTCCGCTCCCCCCAAGGAAAAGGGCGACCGCGAAACGAAATACAAGGGGGAATGCTTTCGCAGGATCCTACTAGCCGGTCTAGCCGGGTGGCCAGGGTGGCCAGCCCAAAGGGTTGCTGCCGCAACTTCTCGGCCAACTGGGCTAGTTGGGCTTGCGTCCCCAGCAGGAGAGCGTCAGTGGGTTGATTGTGCAGGCTCAGCACTTCCCAGGAGATGGCTGCCTCCCCACCGCGGGCTAGCATCTCCTGTTTCAAGATGTTGGCAGCGCGGGGATCCAAATCACAGATTTGAACGGCCAGGAAGTGTCCTTTGGCGGCCATGATCGGCCAGGAGGCTGGAGAAGCCTGCACCTCTCGCAGGGCCTCTTCCAGCTCCCCCCGTGAGCGCAGCGCCCGGCAGACGGGGGGCAACATCTCAGAGTCTCTCCCGCCCGGAGGCGACCAGCGAAAAGAATTCGGCACGGGTTGCCGGGTTGGTGCGAAAGCCGCCACGCAAGGCGGAGGTGGTGACGAAGCTTCCCGGCTTCTTAACTCCCCGCATGACTATGCACAGATGCTCAGCTTCCACTACCACCGCCACTCCCATAGGGTCAAGCCCTCGTTCCAGTACATCCGCGATGAGCGAAGTCAAACGTTCCTGAATTTGCGGGCGACGAGCCAGGATGTCCACCGTGCGGGCAATCTTGGAAAGTCCGACGATCTTCCCCCGTGGGATGTAGGCAACGTGGGCGCAACCTGAAAAGGGAAGCAGATGGTGTTCGCAAATCGAGTGGAAAGCGATATTTCGTATCAGGATCATCTCCGAGTGCGGCTCCCTGAAACCGACAGCGAGCTGTTGCAAGGCTTGCTCTTCACTGCCGGAAAAGAACTCGGCATACATCCGGGCGATCCTTCCAGGGGTATGGCGCAACCCTTCCCGCTCGGGGTCTTCGCCAATAGCTTCCAAAATCTCCCGCACAGCTCGCTGGATCCGTTCCTGGTCGATGGGCCGAGCTTCGCCGGCGGCGCTGTCGTCTTTTGCTTCACTCGAGGGGAGCTCCTCGAGCAACTCCACAGCCTGCGCAGGGGCGACGCATGCGTCGCCCCTACTAGCCCCCGGCAGCTTGACAGCCCCCGGCAGCTTGACAGCCCCCGGCAGGGTGTCTTCTTCCATTACGATTCCTCTTCCAGGAGGCGCCATTCCAACACTTGCCCCCGCCCGAAAGAGTCCAGCCGGAGGTAATGAGAGAAGGTTTCCAGCACCGCGTCCAATGGCAGAAGCTCGATCACCTCGCTGGAGGCGATCACCGCGCCGAAGCGTTCGGCTTCCATCCGAACCAACTCAAACACCCGGTAGAGCGGAGTGGAACGGTAGTCCAAGAGGTTCATCGAGACTTGAGCTAGCCCTCTAGAATCCATCCACATCCCCCGCGCTTGCAGATGAACCAACCCCCCTGAGCTCTCCCGCACAGCTCGAGCGATCCGCTGGGCTACCTCCAAGTCAGCCCCGCGCAGATTGATATTGAAAGCTGCCAAAGGCTCTCGCGCTCCCACTGCGGCTGCTCCAGCGGTCGGGTGAAGGCGAGGCTCCCCTATATCGGGGAAACGCTCGACTCGGTGAATGCTCTCTTTCAATCCTTCGTACTGGCCACGTCGCACCGCCGGCAAACGAACTCTCTCGCTACAGCGAGCCGCTTGACCGTAAAGGTACACCGGCACCCCCAACTCTCCCCAAAGACGCTCCGCCATCCGTTCGGCCAGATGCACGCACTCTTCCATACTTACTCCGAAGATCGGCACGAAGGGCACCACATCGACTGCCCCAATGCGTGGATGCTGTCCCCGGTGATGCTCCATGTCGATCTTCTCCACTGCTGTCCGGGCGGCGCGAAAAGCAGCTTCCAGCAGCGGTTCGGGAGCGCCCACGAAAGTGAAGACAGAACGGTTGTGGTCTGGGTCGGCGGAATGACTGAGGAGACGAACACCAGGGACGCTCTTGACCGCCTCAACGAGAGCTGTCAATACATCCAACCGCCGGCCTTCAGAGAAGTTTGGGACGCACTCGACGAGTGGTTCCTGATTTGCGATCACCTTACCCAGGCGCGGATTCCTCGGTGAGAAGCCGCTCCAGTTCGTCTCCCTCCAATACCTCACGCTGCATCAAGATGCCGGCGATCCGCCGCAGCTTGACGCGGTTGGCGAGAATAATCTGCACTGCTGCATCGTAGCAACCGTTGATCACTTTCCTGATTTCCTCATCGATCTCCAAGGCCACCGCCTCAGAGTAGTTGCGCTCGCGGGTTAGATCGCGGCCGAGGAACACCATCTCCTCTTTATTGGAGTAGGAGATCGGTCCCAATTTATCGCTCATCCCCCACTCCGAGACCATCTGGCGGGCCAGCTCGGTGGCCTTCTGGAAGTCATTCTTGGCTCCGGTGGTGATCTCCCCCAGCATCTCCTGCTCGGCGGCGCGACCGCCCATCGAGAAAGCGATCATATTCAACAGCTCGGCTTTGGTTCGCACATGGCGGTCCTCGGTGGGCATCTGGATGGTATAACCCAAAGCCATCCCGCGCGAGATGATGGAGATGCGCTGCACCGGATCCGCTCCGGGCAGGAGGCGGCCGACCAAGGCGTGGCCGGTCTCATGCAAGGCGATGATCTCTTTCTCCTTTTCCGAGACAAGGCGGCTCTTCCTCTGGGGGCCGGCGATGGTTCGCTCGATGGCTTCGTTGATCTCCTGGTTGGTGATCTGGCTCTTGCCCAAGCGGCCGGCCAGCAGCGCGGCTTCGTTCATTACGTTCTCCAGGTCGGCCCCAGTGAAGCCGGGGGTTCGCTGGGCGATGGTCTTCATGTCATCCGGGTTCTCCAGCGGCTTGTTGCGGGCGTGAATGCGGAGAATGGCTTCTCGTCCGGCCATGTCCGCTGCATCCACCACCACCCGCCGGTCGAAACGGCCAGGACGCAGCAAGGCAGGATCGAGGATGTCCGGCCGGTTGGTAGCGGCGACAATGATGACCCCCACGTTGGCATCGAAACCATCCATCTCCACCAGCAACTGATTGAGCGTCTGCTCTCGCTCGTCGTGCCCGCCTCCCAAGCCGGCTCCACGCAGGCGGCCGACCGCGTCGATCTCGTCGATAAAGACGATGCAAGGAGCATATTTCTTGGCTTGAGAGAAGAGGTCGCGAACACGGGAAGCGCCTACACCGACAAACATCTCTACGAATTCCGAGCCGGAGACGGAAAAGAAGGGCACCCCCGCCTCGCCGGCTAGGGCTCGTGCCAGCAGGGTCTTGCCGCAGCCAGGGGGTCCTACCAGGAGCACCCCCTTGGGAAGCTTGGCTCCCAGAGCTTGGAATTTCTTGGGATTCTTCAGGAACTCGATCTCCTCTTGCAGTTCCTCTTTCACCTCGTCGACTCCGGCCACATCGTTGAAGGTGACCCGCGGGCGGTCATCCAAGAAAAGGCGAGCTTTGCTCTTGCCGAAAGAGAAGGCTTGGTTGCCTCCCCCTTGCGACTGCCGGAACATGAAATACCAAAAACCAATCAAGAGGATGAGCGGCAGGCCGTAGATAAGCACCATCTGCAACCAGTTGGAGGGGGGTGGAAGGAAAGCATAGGAAACCTTGTTCTGCTCCAAGAGAGGAATGAAATCCAAGTCTACGCCCGGACGCCACTCGGAGGTAAAGGCAGTGCCATCCTTAAGAGTGCCGCTGAGTTGGGTCTCGCTGAAATCTACATTTGTCACCTTGCCTTGGGCGACCATCTCTTTGAGGGTGGCATAGGGAATCACTTGGGCTGCCGGCTGGCCGAAGAGAAGCTGCCAAACGCCCCACAACAACAAAGCGATTAATGCGTAAATGGCGATGCTTCGCCAGATGTTCGTGCGCAAAAGTCAGAACCGTCCTTTTTTCAAACTGGCCCTATTATAGCCCTCTGCCCTAGGATTTTGAATAGACGCTGGGTTTCAGCGTAGCCACGATCGGCAGGTTGCGGTAGCGCCCATTGTAGTCGAGTCCGTAACCGACGACGAACTCGTTGGGGATGGTGAAGCCGACGTAATCCACCGCCAAGGGAATCTCGCGCCGCTCCGGTTTGTCCAGAAAAGTGCAGATCCGAAGGCTCTTCGGGCCCCTCTCGCGGAAGAGAGTGGCTAGATAAGAGAGCGTGAGGCCGGTGTCGACGATATCCTCCACCACCAGGACATTGTTCCCGGCAATGGGTGCGTCGAGGTCTTTGACGATCCTCACCACACCGGTGCTCTTGGTGTGAGTCCCGTAGCTGGAGACCCCGACGAAGTCGATCCCCACCGGGATGGAAATGGCCCGCACCAGGTCAGCCAAAAAGATGAAAGCTCCTTTTAATACCCCGATCAGCAGCAGCTTGTCCTCCCTGTAGTCTCGGGCGATCTGCCGCCCCATATCTGCGATCCGCGTCCGGATCCTCTCCTCGTCAAACAGCGTTCGTTCTAGTTCATCAAGCATCGTCTTCCTCCTTTTCTTCAATGCGAAGGTACAAGGCCTGCACGTGATGTTCCTCCAATTTCCAGCGCTCACTTACAGCCATCCCGACCAGACAAGCCACTTCCTCCTCGCAGATCAAGAGCGGAACTCGCCTCCGCACAAGGCGCGGAACTTTGCGGTCGGTAAAGAAATCCTGCAACTTGCGCTCGTGGGGGAAACCGAGTGGCTGAAATCGATCCCCGGGCTGCCAGAAGCGCAGGCTGCCGCTTGCCGCCTCGGGTCGTAGGATAGAGCCGGGGCCGCCAAGATGGATCTCGCGACAGGGGATCCAGCCGGCCAGCACCATCCGGCTGTCCGGTAAAACAGTTCGCCCCGGGATTTGAAGAGGCGCCTGAAAAGCGTTGGGAGAGAGCGAGACCGGCTTCTTTCGCGTCAGGACAACACCGTCGCCGCTGCGCAGCGCCCGCCAGCCACCTTTAAGATCGGCGCTTCGACCGGTCTCTCCAGTCAGCAGCAGTCGCACCGCTTCCTCCTCCTGAAAGGAGGTCTCCCCTTTGCACTCCTGCAGGGCATTCAGCAGCACCCGCCGGGCCAGCGCCGTGGGCAACCCTCGGATCCCATCAGCCAGGCGCACGTCCTCTCCCTCCTGCCGGCAGAAGCTCCGAACAACCTGCCGGCTTTGCCCTAACAGGTATTCCTCCTCTCCCGCCAGAATGTCGCTGCTTCTCACCATGGCTTGCTTGCATCCCGGGAAGCGCCTCTCCAAGAGCGGCAGGACCTCCTCGCGGAGGAAATTACGGGGGATGGCCAAGTCGCTGTTGCTGGGGTCTTGGCGAGGCTCCAAGCCGCGCCGCTGACAGTACTGAACTGTTTCCCGCCGCCAATGGCTCAGCAAGGGATGAAGGACGCGGCGTTCCTGATCGCAGAGTGTAATTCCCTTCAACCCAGACAAACCTGCTCCTCGCAGCAAGCGCAGCAAGATCGTCTCGACCTGGTCGTCGGCGGTGTGGCCGAGGACAATCCACTCAGCTCCGAGGCTACACCGCAGATCCTCCAAAAAACGAAACCGCTCAGCTCGAGCGGCTTCCTCGAGGGAAAGCCCCTCTCGATGGCGACGTTCCCGCACCTCGCCGCGACCGAGAGCACAAGACAGACCAAGGCGTTCAGCAAGAGCCTTGACGAAAAGATAGTCACCTTCCTCGCCGGGGTGTAGCCCGTGTTGGAAATGGGCTACCGAGAGGGGAAAGCGGCCCGTCTCGGCGAGAGAAAGGAGCAGGGCGCATGAATCCGCCCCCCCCGAAACACCAACGACCAAATGCGGATTTGCTCGCAATGGGGGAATTTGTCGAAGAGAAGCCGTCAGCTTGCACAAAAAAGAGGATCTTGGCGCCATCTTCTTAGTGGTGGCGGCGCAGGGATTCGAACCCCGGACGCAGCGGGTATGAGCCGCTTGCTCTGACCAACTGAGCTACGCCGCCAAAAAAAAATTGGTAGCGGGGGCTGGATTTGAACCAGCGACCTCCGGGTTATGAGCCCGACGAGCTACCAGACTGCTCTACCCCGCGCCAACAAGTCTATCTTATGCCGAAACTGGGCGGGGGTCAAGGACAGGTTTCCTAACGCAAGAGCGATCGGAAGAAGTCAGCCACGACCTGCCAGGTCTGCTCCAGCCAGCCTAGGATTCCTTGCCGCTGGGGGATCGAGGCGGCCGGTTCAGATGGAGTAATGGAGTTGAGCAGTTCCGGGGAGAGACGAAAGACGGTATCCCCCGGTCTGAGCATCCCAAGCTCGTTCCGGGCAACCTGCTCCATCTGGAAGGGTGACTCAGCCTCCTCGGCGCGAATCTGTAGGGCATTGAAGGCCTCTTCTTGGGAGAACCGCTCCTGCTCGACCTGGGAAAGTGACTCTCGCGCCTCGACATAGCCAGTGTAGCGTTGGTAAAGCGCGTAGCCGGAGAGAACCAGAAGGCCCAGCAGGGCAACCAGCAGCAAATTTAGCCAGACCTGCCCTCTAGCAAAACGAGGGGTGTTGTCTAAACGCGGCGGTTGGGTTTCTCCGTTCATCTCGTCACAGCTTTCCCAAGAGACGCAGCACCGACTCCGGGGTGAATGGAGCTCGTTTCAATTGGATCCCGACCGCGTCGTAGACAGCGTTGGCAATGACCGGCATTGGGCCGTTGATGCAGATCTCTCCCACGCTTTTTGCGCCGAACGGGCCGGAGGGCTCCTCCGTATGGACGAAAATAGTCTCGATCTCAGGCAAATCAAGAGATGTGGGAATCTTGTAATCGAAGAAGTTGGGATTGAGGGCTGCGCCCCGCGGTGAAAAACGAAGCTCCTCGCTGAGGGCGAAGCCCAGGCCGTTGACCAAGGCGCCTATTATTTGGCCGCGAGCTTGCCCAGGGTGAATGGGTTGACCGCAATCCACGGCCGCTACATAACGCAGTGGTTTGATGCAACCTGTCTCGGTATCCACTTCCACCTCGGCGAAATGAGCCGAGAAGGGCGGCGGAGAGACTTCGGAGACGTGCGAAGCGGAAGCCTCCAACTGCTGCTGCCCGGCCAAGTAAAAACAGCGCATCCCGATCTCCTCCAAGGTTACTTGTTTTCCCGTGGCGGTGGAACGAGCGACTCCTTCCACCAACAGGAGCTCCTCCGTCGGCTCGCTGAGGAGAACGGCGGCCACCGCCAGAATCTTCTCACCTAACGCCAGAGCGCATTTGCGCACCGCTTCCCCGGAGAGAAAGGTCGTGCTGGAGGCGTAAGCTCCTTTGTCGAAGGGGGTTAGATCGGTGTCCGAGGATGTGACTACGAAACGCTCTAATGGCACAGATAAGACTTCGGCGGCGATCTGGGCAAGGATCGTATCTGAACCGGTGCCGATGTCGGTGGCGCCGATGAAAAGCTGGAAGGAACCGTCCTCGTTCATACGCATGGTTGCGGCGGCCATATCAACCAAGGGGATGGCCGATCCTTGCATAAAGATCCCCATCCCCAGGCCGCGGAAAGTGTGTGACCCCACCTGTCGAGGTCGACTGCGCTTCTCGTCCCAGCCGATGGCCCTCCGGCCGAGTTCAATGCATTCCTCCAAGCCGCAACTGGCGATGATCTGGGGTACCCCCTCGCGGCCTTCCCCCAGCTTGCGGAAGATGGGAGAACTCTCCCCGGAGCGAATGTGGTTTCGGCGGCGCAACTCTAGGGGGTCGAGCCCCAGCCGGCCGGCCAACTCATCCATGGCGCACTCCAAGGCGAAATATCCCTCGGTGGCGCCGTAACCGCGGTAGGCGCCCGGCACCGGCAAGTTGGTATAGACCACGTCGCCGGCAAAGCGGACGTGCTCTGCCTTATTATAGAGCGGCAGGGTCTTGCTGCCGGCATTGAAGAAAATGGTGGCTCCGTGCGTCCCGTAAGCGCCGGTGTTAGATAAGATCTCCATTTCAAGAACTTGCAGGATCCCATCTCGCCCCGCGCCGAGTCGGACGCGCACATCCATCGGGTGCATCAGGCGGGAAGAGACGAATTCCTCTTCTCGGGTCAGCTCAATCCGCGCCGGCCGGCCGGTCCGCAGCGTGGCCAAGGCGCAGAGATCCTCCAGCAGCACTTCCTGTTTGCCGCCGAAACCGCCACCGATGCGGGGCTTGATCACTCGAATCTTCCACAAGGGAAGGTCCAGGATACGAGACAAGATGCGGCGGACATGGAATGGCACTTGGGTGGAAGTGCGCAGAACTAAACGGCCTCGCTCATCCAGCCAGGAAAGGGTGATATGCGTCTCCATCGGCACATGCTGATAAAAGGGGGTCGACCAGGTTCCCTTCACGCGGACAGGGGCGAGAGCCAAAGCCTCCTCCACCGCGCCGATCTCCAGGTCGAGATGAGTGACCAGGTTCCGCGCTGGGTCGAAAGCGCCCTGGATCTCCGGCTCTTCATGCACCCGCGGCGCACCGGGACGGCGTGCCTCGGCTGGGTCGAAGACGGCGGGCAGCTCGTGGTAGCGCACCTCGATCAAGGAAAGACCTTCCTCGGCCTCCTCCAACGAATCGGCAAAGACCACCGCGACCCGGTCTCCGATGAAACGAACGGTGTGGTCGAAGATGAAGTTGTCGTAGGGGGACGGCTCGGGGTACCCTTGGCCGGCCGTGGTATAAGCCTTACGAGGAACCGAGCGGTGGTCCAGCACCAGGGCCACCCCATGGAGCTTTTCGGCCTTGGCCGTATTGATCTCCTCGATTCGGGCGTGAGCAAACGGGCTGTGCAGGATCTTACCGTAGAGCAGGCCGGGAAGCTGGATATCGTCTGCGTAGACGGATTGGCCGGTGACCAACGAAGGGCCGTCGATCTTGATCGGGCTGGCGCCGACGCTGCGTTTAGCGTCCATCGGTGTCTCCTTCCCGATCCTGGCAATTGGCAGCGTTCGTTTCTGCCGCACTGGGGTGCGACGATCCCAGCGCTTCCACTGCTTCGATCTGCTGTAGATAACCGGTGCAACGGCAGAGGTGGCCCGACAAAGCGATTGCAATCTTCTCCCGGCTGGGAGTCGATTCTCTTGCCAGAAGCGCCTTCATTGAAAGCAGGATGCCAGGCACACAGTAGCCGCACTGGACGGCACTATGCTCCAGGAAGGCTTGCTGCAGGGGGTGAAGATGTTCCAGAGTCCCCAGCGAGGAGACCGTTTCCACTCGCTTCCCCGCGGCTCGACCAGCCAGCAAGGCGCACGAGGGGATCGGCACTCCTTCCAAGAGGACAGTGCAGGCGCCGCATTCCCCGTTGCCGCAGTTGTTGCCCTTCACTTCCAGGCGCCCATGGCGTCGCAGAGCCTCAAAGAGGCTCTCTCCCGGGTGGACGCTCCAGGATGTCTCTATCCCGTTCAGTACAAAGTCAAGCAGCATCGGCCACCTCCTCGAGATTTCGTCGCAGCAGCGCTCCAGCTAGATGGCGGCGGTAATCGGCGCTCAAGCGAAGGTCGCTCTCTACCTCGGCTTGCTCGCGCATCCGGACTACAGCCTGCTCGCGCTCCTCCCCGGTTAGGCTGCTGCCCACCAGCAGCGTCTCTACCTCGGTCACCCGCTGAGCTGCGCCGGGACGGGCGCCCAGCCAAACGCACGCCTCGGCTACGCGGCTCTCTTCCCATCGTATGTGCAAGAGCTGGTTCAAGAGTGGGATATCTACTGCCGTGCGGGTGAAGCGCTGGTAGGCGATCCGGCTCCCTTCCAGTGGTGGCAATAATAATTCGCGCAAGAGCGGGCCATCCGGCCCGCGCAGGGAGCGGTCAGCGTAGTAGTCGGCAAGGGAGAGCAGGCGGTCGTTCCCGTCGTAAAGGACGACCTGCGCCTCCAAACCGAGGAAGAGGCAAGGCAGGTCAGCCCAGGGGTAGGCTCGTACCAATGCCCCGCCGATGGTGATCATCCCACGCAGGAGAGAGGTGGCAACGCGGTTTAGAACGCGCGGCAGGAATCCGCCCTGGTACGCAGCCAAGAGGGGTGACTCAACCATCTGGAGGAGAGTGGTGGTTGCGCCGATGGCCAAGCCTTTCTCACGAGGTTCCTGGTAGGTCAGCGCCAGCCGATCCAAGCCAATCAGCGCCCGGGCGTGCTTGCGCGGCCTCCAGGAGAGATCCAAGCCGCCCCCCACCAGGGCTGCTTCCCCCGGGAATTGACGGAGAAGGGCTACGGCCTCCCCCAAGCCAGTGGGGCTAAAGTAGTCGACTACCTGCTTGAGCATCGTTCCTCCTTCCGTTGGCAGCTTTCAGCAGCAACAGATCTGCTTTAGTCAACGAGCAGCGGAGACTTCCCGGCTCTCTGCACCGTCATCAACAGCGGTACGTCCCGCTTCGTTCTCATTGTGCATCCTTCAGCTTGCCTTTGGCAAGAGATTTCTCTACAGTCAAGGCGATGATCGCTAGAGGCTCGAACATAAGCGCCACTCATCCCCACCCTCGCCAACTGTTCCCGCCGGGCCAAGACTTATCCCGGCTTGACTTGCGAGAGTCACTCACAACAACGTATCCAGAAAGAGAAGGAGTGAGCCAATGAGCAGACAGTTGTGGACCGGAGACGAGGCTGTGGCCTGGGGAGCGATCCAGGCCGGCTGTAGTCTCTCCGCCGCCTATCCGGGGACTCCGGCCTCGGAGATTCAAGAGGCCATCGGCCGATCCGGGTCGGGGGTTCCCATCTACTGGTGCATCAACGAGAAAGTGGCCTATGAAACGGCCCTCGGAGCCTCCTACGCCAACCAACGCGCCTTGGTCTCGATGAAACATGTCGGATTGAATGTGGCCATGGATCCCTTCGTGAACAGTGTTTTCACCGGAGTGAACGGCGGACTGGTGTTGGCTGTGGGGGATGACCCGAGCATGTACTCTTCGCAGAATGAGCAGGACTCCCGCTTGCTGGCAGCCTTTGCTAAAACCTTCTGCCTGGAGCCGAGCGATCCCCAGGAAGCCTTTACCATGACCCAGACCGCTTTCGAGATCTCGGAGCGGTTGCGCCTTCCCGTCCTCTTACGTCTGGTGACCCGTGTTTGCTACGGCGAGGGCTCGGTTGCGACCGACTCCACGCGCCGGCCGGTCAACGAGACTCTCCTACGGCATGACCGCCGCCGCTGGGTAGTGGTCCCCTCCCACGCCAAGCTCCTCCACAAGGAGCTGAACGCCCGGCAACGAGAGCTGGAAGCGATCAGCGAGGATCTGCCCTTCAATGAGATCCACCTCCTCTCCAAGGAGCGCGGCATCATCGCCTCGGGTGTCGCCTATGCGCACGTTCGCGAACACTGGAACGGCGCCGATTCCCTGCTCAAAATCGGCTCCTACCCTCTTCCTCGCTCGCTGCTAAAGCGCTTCCTGGAGCACTGCCAAGAGATCATCGTCGTAGAGGAAGGCGAACCGCTGGTAGAGCGGGCTCTCGCCCGACTGGATCCCAAGGTCCACGGAAAGCTGGACGGAACCTTGCCCAGGGAGTGGGAGATGACCCCCGATCTGGTGGCTCAAGCGCTCTCCCTCCCCTACTCCCACCGTCCGGCGGAGGTTGGCCTGCCGCCCCGCTATCCCGGCTTCTGTGTGGGATGCGGCTACAATCGGGCCTTCGCCGCCCTCAAGCGGTTGGCTCCGCCAGTGGTAACCGGCGACATCGGCTGCTACTCGTTGGCCGCCTTTCCTCCCTTGGAAGTGATCGATACCATCGTCTGCATGGGCGCCTCCATCGGCATGGCCTTGGGTTTGGCCTATTCCGGCATCAAACCGGTGGCCGTGCTGGGCGACTCCACTTTCTTCCACTCCGGTCTGCCGCCAATGGTCGATGCGGTGCATAACCGGGCCGACCTGCTGGTCTTGATCCTGGACAACGAGATCACCGCCATGACCGGGGGTCAGCCCACTCCTGCCTGGGACAACGATGGGAAGGCGCCGGTAACCTTGGAAAGAGTCTTGGGCGGACTTGGAGTACCCTTCCAAGTGGTCAATCCTTACCACCCGGAGGCTGAGTTGGACGAGGTCTTCCGCCAAGCCTACGCCCAACCGGGGCCGATGGCGCTGATCTCGCGCTCCCCCTGCCTGACCGAGGGGAAAAGGAGGAAAGCCGCATGAACAAGGTAGATGTCGTCATCGCTGGGGTGGGCGGCCAGGGTAACCTGCTGGTGGCCGGCCTCATCGCCAAGGCAGCGCTCAGCCAAGGCCTGGAGGCGAAACGCTCCGAGATCAAAGGACTCGCCCAGCGAGGCGGGTCAGTGCAGTCCCTGGTGCGGATCGGTGAAACAGTCTGGAGCCCGCTCATCGAGCAAGGCTCGGCCGACATCTTGCTGGGCTTGGAGCCGGTCGAAGCGCTGCGTTACATCCAATACTTGGCCCCGATAGGGAAAGCCATCGCCAGCAGCAACTTCGCTACCAACCCGGTCTCCTTCTCCCAGGAAGAGATCTTGATCAAGGCACGGAAGCACGGCTTCTTCCTCCTCCCCGCCACCGAATTGGCCAAGCAGGCAGGCAGCGTCCAGTCCGCCAACATCGTCTTGTTGGGGGCAGCCAGCCATTTCTTCCCTTTCCCGGCAGAGGTCTTCCGCCAGGTTATCGAAGAGAACGTAAAACGCTTCCTGGAGGAGAACCTGAAGGCCTTCGAGCTGGGTCGCCAAGCCATCGCCATTCAACAATAGCCCTCTCTGTTCCTCATCAAAAAGCAGTGCCGCGCGGCACTGCTTTTTGATTGCGGTTGCTGCGGGATCCCCGATGAGTCGCTGTCTGCGCGATTCGTTAGGGTGAATCCGGGAATAGCGAGAAACGGAAAAAGGTTCATGAAGTATGAGGTTATACTGAAATGAAACGGGTCGTTCTCGGTTTTCTGCTGGCAGCTCTTTTCGGTGGACTCTTCGCCGGCTGCGTCACCTCGCCTGAACAGCAGCCATTGCAAGCAGTGGAAGTGCGGGATTACCAGGGACAGCGGCTCGATTCGGTGACCAGCTTCCGGGAGAACTCCATCTCCGGACCCCAAAAAGTCGACCTGGCTACCTACCGCCTGGAGGTGAAAGGCCTTGTCACGAAGACCCTCTCCTTACCCTACGACCAGGTTCTCTCCCAATTCCCCAGCTTCAAGAAGGTGGTTGCCCTGCACTGCGTGGAGGGGTGGGACGCCACCGTACTGTGGGAGGGACCGCGCTTGAAAGATATTTTCCAGCAGGCCGGCGTCAAACCTGAGGCGAACACTGTCATCTTCACTGCGGTGGACGGCTACACCACTTCCCTGCCCCTGGAGTTCGTCGTCAACCGGGATCTGTTGCTTGCTAACAAGATGAATCAGATCCAATTGTCCGCTGACCGGGGCTTCCCTTTCGAGCTAGTGGCCGAGGAAAAGTGGGGTTACAAGTGGATCCGCTGGGTCAAGGCCATCGAATTGTCGGCCAACGCCGACTACCAGGGCTACTGGGAGATCCGCGGCTACTCCGACAGTGGCGATCTGGACCAATCGTACTTCCGCTAATGAGCAACCTGGGCGAGCGAAGAGACAGATCTGATCTGACGAGGAGGTTTTGAAATGAAACCAAAGATCCAGGAGACAGGTTTCGGTTACCTGGTCGTGGACGAGAAACGGATCAAGTGCGATGCGGTCATCCGTCTGAACGGGTCGGTGGAAAAGCGGAAAAAGGATCTTTCCAAGGCTGTCTTCGGAACCTCGCATACTATTTCCCTACAGGAGGCCGAAGATGTCTTCGAAAAAGGCGCCGAGCTTCTCATCGTAGGGTCTGGCCAGTCCGGGCTGGTCGTGCTCTCCCCAGAGGCAGCAGCGTACCTTCAGAAAAAGAATTGCGCAGTGGAGCTTCTGCCGACGCCACAAGCGATCGAGCGTTGGAACGAGGCCAAGGGAGCCGTGATTGCCCTCTTGCACATCACCTGCTGACCAGTTCCTCCTCCCTCAATTCCCCCTCGCCCGGGACCGCCGCACCCCAGTGCGGCAACCGCATGTGAGATTCTCCTTTCCTGACACGATAAGAAGAGAGTCAAATGGGTACGGTTCGATGAAAGTCCGGAGGCGCACTGCCTACGATCTTCCCTTGTTTCATTTGAAGTGGGTTGCAGTCTTAGGACTGGCCCCTCTAGGTAAAGAATGTGTGCCACTCCCGTCAGCTGGGATGATCAAGGTTCCCAATGGCTTTCATTCTCACTCGGTGGGAATTTCCGCAGCCCAGCCCAAAGATTTGTGACTGAAGGCTGATACCAGACAATCCAGAGAAGAGGAAGCGTTATTCCTTCTTGTAGACTGGACGCAAGTCCTCCTGCCAGCGGCGGCTGAAGGCTTTGTGGATCCAGAAGAGGTACGGCATTTAGAACACCCTGCCGGGGGCTACCAAGTTGGTCTCGATCAAGGAATTGACGATCAGCGCACTGATACCGGGAGGGCGGATGCCGCTCAGGAGGAGCGCTGATTCCCAAGCCAATTGGACGCAAATTCCGATGGCCAGCAGGCGCGGGATGCTCACTATGGCACAACGCCGAGCTCGAGCGCGAATGTTGCTCATACTCAGCCAGGCATAGCCGGTAAAGAGGATCAAGGCCATTGCTCCATGGTAGGAACCTGCGCCCCGGCTGATCTGGATCATCGGGCTGCCCCCGCTGAAGTTCTGGCTGAGCAAAGCTACCGCCAGCCAGGCACTGATGATCAGTATGCTCCACTCGGGCGCCAGCCGGTCGCGGTCCAGCAATAGCTAGATCCAAGCGAAATTGGTAAGGCCGTAGCTGAAGCTGAGCCAGAGAAGGAGCCGGAAGGTGTCAGCGCCTGTGATGACCCTTGTGCCCAGGGCAAGGTAGAAGATACCGTAATCCACCAGGAAATAGAGGATGCCGCCGGCGATCCCAGCTAGGAGAGCTTGGAAACGTCGAGTACAACCAGGATGGAGACGAAGATGACAAGCCATGCCAAAACAAGCCAAATAAACAGCAATGGAAAAGATCGGGCGACTGTGTCCATCGACAGTCCGCAGCCTCAGCGCCTACCCCAAAGGAAAAGCCAAGCTGAGCCAAGACCAACCGACCAATCGGCGAAGAGGCTGCCGGTCAGTAGCTGCTCCGCTTCCCTGGCTGTATAGGCGGCGCGGAAGGAGCCGAGCGGCTCACCGATGCGACGGATGGCTAGGGGAACGACGAAGCGAGTGACCAGGCAGGCAAGGCGATAGGCGAAGCGCGGCGCATCCCGCCGCAAGTCAAAGAATAGGAATTGGCCACCGGGCCGCAACACCCGCCAAGCCTCGGCCAAGGCGGCGACTGGGTCGGGCCAGTGGTGCAAGGAAAGGGTGCTGACAAGGAAATCTACGCTGGCGTCGGAAAACGGCAGCGATTGGGCGTCCCCGACACGAAAGCTCACCCGCCCTGCCAACCCGCTCGCCGCGACCTGCTCACAAGCGCGGGCTACCATAGGGGCGGCGATATCAACTCCGACCAAACGAAGAGCCGGATAGCGAAGGGCGATGGCTTCCACCAGCAACCCCGGGCCGCAGCCAATGTCGACCACTAGGCCGGAGGGCCGATATTTGGCTAACCGGTGTAAGAAAATCCAGCGCAGAGCGCGGAACTGGGGCATCCTGCTGAGCCGGGTGAAACTCTCGGCCAAGCCTTCCTCCTCTAACCCCTCCAGGTTGGCTTGGCGGGGGGCATCGACCCGCCGCATCCCTTTCCATGCCGACCACGCCAGGACGGTCAACGCAGTTACGGCCAAGATCCACCGCCCCGTCCTTTCTTGAGGGCGTAATTCCTGTTGACGAGCAAGCTGCTGCAATTCCCCTTTGGGAGTCATCTTCCCGCCTCATGACCGTTTTGCCGTTCCATTCTCTCTTCTCCTGATTGCCTGGTTTTTCCTTCCCTATTCTATCATACCCATCCGTCATCTCAGGTCTTGCACCAGTTGTGGTACATTGCAAGGATGCACGGATCAAGGATTCTACCCCACCCCCTTCCCGCCCTCGTGGCAGCCTATCGTACACGGCGATTCGCCTCTACTTTCGGCGAGATCCGCAGCTACGAGGAATATGTTAGGTACTTCCCGGTCATCTCCTACCGTAGAATCGCCGAGGATCCAGCAGCCTATTTCCCAAACGATTTGACGATGTTCTTGCGGACACGGGGATTCACCGGGCCACCCAAGCAGATCCCTTATTCTGAAGCGATGCTTGAAGAGGCAGCGCAGCCGCTGGGCAATTGGATGCGCCGGTGGCTCTCCCCCGGAAAGAAGGCCTTCAGTTTGGTTAGCCTGGCAGTGGAAGAGGTAACGACCACGAAGGGAACCATTCCCTCCTTCACCGCCTTGGCCAAGCAACTGGAGGCCACCGGTTTGGTCATTCTCCCCCCGGAGACTCCCACCCAAGACGCCTCATTTCTGGCCATTTCCAAGCTGATCATCCCTCAGACGGAGGCGCTGGTCGGCCCGGCAGCCCAGGTGGTGGCTTTCCTACGTTCCATCGTCGGTCAGGGAAAGGTTGATCTGCTGAAACCGCTACGCTGTGCCTTTCTTACCGGGATGGCCGAGATCGGCCGGCTCTTCGCAGCGGAAGTCAGGCGCTTGGTCCCCCACCTACAGGTCTTGGAGTTCTACTCGGCCGCCGAGGGCCTCTTCGCCTTCCAATCGGAAGAATCAGCCGGCGGTAGAAACGATGCTGGACTGTCGCTCCAGGGTTCCACTTGCTTCTTTGAGATCGAGACGGGCAAGGGGATTTTCCCATCGGCCGATACTCGGCGCGGAGAGACCGGCAGCCTGATCGTTTCCACCCAGGCGCTTCCCCGCTACCGCATCGGCGACTTTCTCCTCCACCTCGGCGAGGGAAACTGGCGAGTCTTGGGGAAAGATGGTCGAACGACGCGGCTAGGTTACTACCTGAAGCACATGTTCCCAGGATGAAGGAGAGATGATGAAGCAAAAGGAATTGATTACATTTTTAGAGGACTATTTGAAAGTGAAGGAAATCGCTGACGATTCCCTCAACGGGCTGCAGGTGGAAGGGCCGGAGGAAATCGAGAGGATCGTCACTGCCGTCGACGCCGGCATAAGCTCCTTTCAGGCGGCGGTGGAGGAGGGAGCCCAGTTGTTGCTGGTGCATCACGGCTTATTTTGGGGAACCTCTTTCGCCCTGACCGGGGTGTACTACCAACGGATTCGCCTGCTGGTGGAAAACCACGTAGGTCTCTACGCCTGCCACCTTCCCCTGGACATGCATCCAGAGGTAGGCAACAACGCCTTGCTGGCTCGCCTGCTCCAACTGGAGGAGCTCGTCCCTTTTGGCGAGTACCACGGCAGAACGATCGGTCTGGCAGGAAGGTTGCCAGTCGCTCGTCCCTTGCCGGAGCTGGCGACATTCTTGGCCGATCAGTTGGAGGGGGAAGTGCAAGCGTTGGACTTCGGCGCTCAAGAGATCCGCACCGTTGCCCTGGTCTCAGGAGCCGGCGGCCATGTTATGGACCAGGGCCTGGAACGCTTCGACCTCCTCTTGACCGGGGAGAGCAGCCACAGCACTTACCGCCTGGCCGAAGACGCCCACCAGAGCGTTCTCTTCGCCGGCCACTACGCCACTGAGACACTGGGAATCCGTGCCTTAGGCGACTTGCTGGCCGAGCGCTTCAGCCTGCACCATACTTTCCTCGACTTGCCCAGCCCCTACTGACAAAAAGAAGGGTGGCCGGCGCCACCCTTCTTAACCTCCTCCGCCTCAACCACTGGCGGTAGGAGTCATTCTTCCTCGTATTTGGTGTCGCTGGCGATATGGGCTCCGGTGTAAATCGGCCGTAAGGTCTCCCACTCATCCCAGAGGGGGGCGGAGGTCTCGCCCCATTCCTTGGCGTAGCTGTGCAGCGGGCGACAGAGTTGGGCAGCGCTGAGGGCATTCTTCTGGGTAGAGTACGCCCCTGTCTCGCCCACCATCTTCTCCAGGGCAACCGGATTGTCGATGATCGGGCATGGTCGCATATGGTTGTGATTAAAGGGTTGCATCGACTGGTAAGCCTTGAAGAGCGGGCAACGCAAGGCGTCCAGCAGAGAAGTGTTCTTCATATTAACGTTGGCGTAATGAACGAAAGCGCAGGGTTCCGCTTCCCCCTGCGCATTGATGTGAAAATAAGCCCGGCCACCGGCGATGCACCCTTCGGTGAGTGCGCCATCGTTCCAGAAGTCAGCCACCACAACAGCTTTCTCTTTGCGCCATTGCTGTACTGCGTGGAACATCAAGGCCCGCTGCTCCGGGGTGGCCATGTACTCCAAGTCACTGTCGCCGCCGACCGGCACGTAGGTGAAGAGCCAACCGTAAAGGCATCCCTTGGAGATCATCAGGTCGATGAAGGCATCCGATGCCACTTCCTCGGTGTTGGCCCGGCTATATGTCGCAGAGAAGCCGAAAATACAGCCGGCCTCGCGTAGATTGTCCATGGCCTGCATCACCTTTTGGAAAACGCCCTTTCCCCGGCGCTCGTCAGTTGCCTGCTCCAAACCATCGATGGAGATGGCGAAAGCAAGGTTCCCCACTTCCTCTACCCTGCGGGCCACCTCCTTAGTGATCAGGGTTCCATTGGTAAAGGAGAAGAAGAGGGAATCATTATGCTTCGCTGCCAGCGAGAGAACATCGTTCATCCTCACCGTGGGCTCCCCCCCGGAGTAGAGGAAGAAGTGCATGCCCAGCTCCTCCCCCTCGCTGATAATGCGGTCCAAGGTGGCGTAATCCATATCTTGGGTGCGATCGTACTCCCCAGCCCAGCATCCCTTGCAGCGCAAGTTGCAGCGGCCTGTGGGGTCGATCAAGATACACCACGGGATATGCACACCGAACTTCTTCTTGCTCTCTTTCAGCTTGGGAACGCCGATCAGGTTGGCGTTGAGGAAGAAGTTTATCACCAGCTTCTCGCGCACGTTTTTCGAGGTCTGGCGAAGGAGCTTGAAGAATACTTTGCTCATTGGGTGATCGGGGTCTGAGAACTCTGCCACCAGAGCACGAGTGTACTGCTTGTGAATAGGTTCCCTGGCGATGGCGTCAGCCCACTTAGCCAACTTCACCAAGTTCTTTTCGGGATCCTTGGCCAGGTAGTTCATGCCTTGCTTCAGGACCGCTTCTCCAATAATTGACTTCACCGAATCAAATGCCATGATAATACCTCCTCAACAGAGTCTATCTGCCGTAATTGTTATTCTAGGACAACTGACCCCTGAAAGGAAAGCTTTTTTTCGGTTCCTTCTCATTTCAAGTGGGTAACCTACCAGCTTGCGGCAGGAGAAGACATGCTGCCGCAGGCTGTTCCGAGCTGAATAGCCCCCGGCAACTCGATAGCCCCCGGCAACTCGATAGCCCCCGGCAACTCGATAGCCCCCGGCAGGGCGTTCTGTGTTGAAGTGGAGCAGATAGTCGCGAGAGTGCCACCCTCGGGCTGGTTGTTCCCCAAAGCGGTTGTCTTCTGTCACTTCACTACTGATGCCGCACTGGGGTGCGGCGGTCCCAGGAAAGCTGATAATCTCAGGGGTGGTCTCAGTCACAAGGACAGTCCCGATCTCAAATTTGCCGCACTGGGGCGCCGCGGTCCCAGGAATAATCTCAGGGATAGTCACCCCCTTTTTGAGATCTCATCGACCCCGATATGGTCTACGCCGGAATGGTCCTCGTAGGGGCGGGTTTCAAACCCGCCCACGCACAGGCTGTCTCGGCATAGCGATGCCTCATTCTCCAGAACACCCTGCCGGGAGCTATCGAGCTGCGCCATTCCTTCTCTGTCGTGTCGTAAGCCTTGACAGGCTTGCCGCAAAGGGGACAGCAGAAAAGGCGCCCTCGGGAAAATCGATGAATGCCTTGATGACCTCTTCGACTTCGCGGAACTCGATCCTTGTGATCTTCCAAGGGGGGTCAAGTCGCAACGCTCTCTCGAATAAAGCTTCCCGGATAGACCTCCGGTCAATCCGGACTGGAGGTCTATCCATCTGCGCAGCACGCCTCTTTTTTGTCACCAGACTACCTTACCCACTCCATTTGAAAAAGGATC
>JAPLHV010000138.1 GCA_026389455.1 Coprothermobacterota bacterium | reverse complement strand
TTCGGTAGATCCCACCTCAGCCGGCCTCATCCATCCACACGACCGCCGCCGCATCATCCGCGCCTTGGAGGTGTGGGAACTGACCGGGCATCCACGATCTCATTTTCAAGTGGCGGGCTATCAGGGAGAGCGTTTCCGCTTGGTGGGCCTCCAAGTCGATCGTGAGCTCCTGCGTCGGCGTTTGGTGAGGCGAACCCAGGGGATGTTCCGCGCCGGCCTGGTGGAAGAGGTGGAAGGTCTCCTTAAACGCGGGTACGCTGCGGGCCTGATCCCCCTCCAATCGATCGGTTATACCCAGGTGGTCAGACTCCTACAGGGTTCGCTCACCTCCCAGGAGGCCGAGGCCGAGATTGTCCTGCGCAGCCTCCAGTTCGCCCGCCGGCAGATGACCTGGTTCAAGCGCGATCCCCGTATCGCCTGGTTGCAGGTGGGGGAGGACTTTCAGCCGGAAGACCTGGAGGAAGGCTTGCTCAGCGTCCGTTGAAGAGTGCCGGTAGTGTATAATACTGTCATCTTCCAAGGAGGGTATGTGCATGCGCAAAGGGGTTCTTTCCATCTTGATGGTGATCGGCTTGGTTCTGGCTCTAGCCGGTACAGTTGTGGCCGCCAGCGGCATCTCCACGTTGCAATTGATTGTCGGCAGCCCGGTGGCCTTCGTCAACGGGGTTCCCAAGTGGATCGGGGGCGCTCCCTATCAAAAAGGAGGGGAAGTATTCGTGCCTCTCTCCTTCATCGCCGAGAACTTGGGGGCGAAAGTTCGCTATGACAACAACAGCCATCTGATCACAGTGCAGTCCCCCGGCCCGGAGATGACCATGCCCTATTCCGAAGAGAAGGTGGCCATCGAAAGCAACGGCGTCAAGCTGGCCGCTACGCTGGCTCTGCCGGTGCGCAACTCGCTCTCCCCGGCCGTCCTGATGCTGCACGGCTTCGGCAGCTCGCGGGACGAGGTGGGCAACTTCTATTCCCGCCTAGCCCAAGACCTGGCCGAGGTGGGTATCGCTAGCCTGCGGCTCGATTTCGCAGGCTCGGGAGAGTCGGGCGGTGACATCGCTGACATGACCATCCAGAGCCAGTTGATGGATGCCAAGGCGGCGATGGCCTACCTGAGAGGCCTAGTCCAGCTCGATACTGAGCGCATGGGCGTGATCGGCTTTAGCCAGGGCGGCGTGATTGCCTCGGCGCTGGTTGCCAGTGATCCGGCGGTGAAGTCCCTGGCCCTGTGGTCGACTCCTGGCGACACCCGCGGCACCCTTGTGGAAGAGTTGAGCCAGGCCAACTTCGACAAAGCGGCCAAGGAAGGGATCGTCACCATCGACTTGGGTTGGCGCATGATCACCCTCAAGCAAGGCTTTTTCGAGAGCCTGGGCGCTTCCTTCCCATTGAAGGATATTAGTAGTTACAAGAGTGCTTTGCTGGTAGTGGCCGGCAGCGACGATCCGATCGGCAACGACTGGGCCCGGCAGTTCATCGCCTCTTCCCAGTGCAACTTCGGAGAAGTGATGATC
>JAPLHV010000126.1 GCA_026389455.1 Coprothermobacterota bacterium | reverse complement strand
GGCCTGCCCAACGTGGAGACTGTTCCCGTTCAGATGGCCACTCCCCGCCAGAGAGCGCCTGAACAGGACGCGCTCTTGCGCATCCGCAATTTCCAAGAGGTTTCCTACGGCTTCAACCGGGAGCTGGCCCTGCTGGAGGCGAATCGCTGCCTGAGCTGCAGAGTTCCCCGATGCGTGGCCGGTTGCCCGGTAGAGATCGACATCCCCGCCTTCATCGGGCAGATCCGCGAAAGCCGATTCGTGGAAGCGGCCCGCACCATCAAGGAAACCAATGCCCTGCCGGCCATCTGCGGCCGCGTTTGCCCGCAAGAGGATCAATGCGAGAAGGCCTGCATTTTGGGTATCAAGGGCGAATCGGTAGCCATCGGCAAGTTGGAGCGTTTCGCCGCCGACTTCGAACGAGAGACCGACGCGGTGACCATGCCGCGGAAAGCTCCCCCCAGCGGTTTCCGCGTGGCCGTGGTGGGCAGCGGCCCAGGCGGGTTGACCCTGGCGGCGGACATGGCCGCCAAAGGACACAGCGTCACGGTCTACGAATCGCTGCACAAGCCGGGTGGGGTTCTGGTCTACGGCATCCCCGAGTTCCGCTTGCCCAAAGCGGTGGTTGAGTCAGAGATCAACTATCTGCGACGACTGGGGGTGAAGTTTGAGCTGAACGCCATCGTTGGCCGTCTTTATTCGGTCGATGATCTCTTCCAGATGGGCTACAACGCGGTCTTCCTTGCCACCGGCGCCGGCCTCCCAATCTTCATGGGGATCCCCGGGGAAAATCTCTGCAACATCTACTCGGCCAACGAATACCTGACTCGCATCAACCTGATGAAGGCTTATGCCTTCCCGGAGTACGACACGCCGGCTCCCCATGGGCGGAAGGTTGCAGTGGTGGGGGCCGGGAACGTGGCCATGGACTGCGCCCGAAACGCGCTGCGGATGGGCAGCCGCGAGGTGACCGTGGTCTATCGCCGCAGCCGGGAAGAGGCCCCGGCCCGTATCGAGGAGATCCAACACGCCGAGGAAGAGGGGATCGGCTTTCGCTTCCTGACCAATCCCATCCGTTGCATCAGCGACGAGCAACGGTGGGTTCGGCAACTGGAGTGTGTGCAGATGAAGCTGGGCGACCTGGATTCGTCCGGGAGGCCGCGGCCGATCCCCATCGCCGGCTCCAATTTCCTGCTGGAGTCGGACATGGTGGTGGTGGCAGTAGGCTCCGGGCCGAACCCTGCCCTCTTCGCCGGAGCTAGCCGTCTTAAGCGCACCGATCGCGGCTACATCCAGGTCTTCTCCCCTAGCGGGCGCACCAGTCTGCCGATGGTCTGGGCGGGTGGCGACATCGTCACCGGCTCGGCCACCGTCATCTCGGCCATGGGCGCTGCCCGGAAAGCCGCCCGCGACATGCACGAAGCCCTCACCCAAAGTAGCAATTGGGAATAAAAGAAAGGAGCCGCCTTCTCAGGCGGCTCCTTTTAGGAGGGTGATGGGAGAAAGGGATGTTACGGGGTAGTACGGTTGGCGCAAGTCCCGTCGCAAAGGGCCTGGCCGCTATTGTTTCCGTGGCGTCCCATTCCCGAGTCAGCGCCGGCCTGCGACGATTGAGGAGTGCCATCCGTATTGCCGTTGAAGGGACGATCCATGCCGCTGACTGTCGTTCCGCTTCCGTTGCCCAATCGGCCCATGCCCTGTCCTCGGCTACTAGTCCAAAGAGGGCGGCCGGTGGCGTCACGAAGCGCCAAGGTCTGGCCGTCTTTCACTAAAGAGGCGACCACCAGATCGCCATCATCCTCACGGTAGCCTGTCACAGTGAGCGCATTCCCAACGGCTAAGCTAAAACCTGCCTGATCCAGGTACCAGGAGGGACCGAAGACCAGATGGATTTCTTCGCCACTGGTGGTGCGGAAAAGAACGTAACTGTCGGCGTTCCCCTGGCTAGGG
>JAPLHV010000015.1 GCA_026389455.1 Coprothermobacterota bacterium | reverse complement strand
GATCGCGACGCACAATTCCAGTTCATCGCGGAGCGCGTGAAGGCCAATGAAGACCAGGGGCAACCGGTCATCTCGGTAGACACAAAGAAGAAAGAACTGGTAGGGCTCTACAAAAACGGAGGTCGTTCGTATCGTTGCAAGGACGATCCTATTGAGGTTAAGGTACATGATTTTATTGATAAAGACCTCGGCAAGGCGGCCCCCTATGGAATCTACGACTTGAAACATAATGAAGCATGGGTCAATATCGGCATCGATCACGACACCTCGGCCTTCGCGGTGGAGAGCATTCGGCGATGGTGGTTGATGATGGGGAAAGAGCGATATCCTGACGCTAGGCAGTTAATGATCACGGCAGACAGCGGCGGCAGCAACGGCTCTCGCGTCAGACTCTGGAAAGCAGAGCTGCAGAAATTTGCCAACGAGACAGGATTGGAGATTCAGGTAAACCATTTCCCGCCGGGAACCAGCAAATGGAACAAAATTGAACACCGTTTGTTCAGTGCCATCAGCTTGAACTGGCGCGGGCAGCCCCTTATCAACCACGAAGTCATCATTAGCTTGATCGAGTCCACAACAACCAAGACGGGATTGAAGGTGCGCGCCGCCTTGGACGCCAACTGCTATCCCAAGGGAATCAAAGTGAGCGACGCTGATTTGAAGGCTCTCAGTCATCACCCAGAATCATTCCACGGAGACTGGAACTATATAATCAAAAGCATGGTTAATTATTGAACAGCTCCTTAGTTGACAGTTTAACAACGTCCCTAAAACACTCCTCAAGATACCGTTTTCAGTCGCTCGGCTACCCACAGTTTTATGATCGACTGCCGAGGAACACCCAAGCGCTTCGCTTCCTTATCCAGTTGTTGAATCATCCACAGCGGGAAATCGACATTGACCCTCTTCTGGTCCTGGACAGGTCTTCTGGCTTTGGAAATGTCAAGATACTGGGAAACATCTTCTCCTTCATCAAACTTCCTATCGAATTCCTCAGCTTTCATATAGATCAACCTCCTCTTTGCGGGATCGCCGGACAGATATTATTCTTACATCGTTACCTCGATACGTTATGATCCCTGACCAATGCTTGCCTGTGATTTTTCCGATGACTAGAAATCTAGGTTCATCGACCGTCTGCACGGGAACCTCAATAAGATCAGTATCATCCCAGAGCGCATGTGCCTCATAAAAGTCTATCCCGTGTTTTTTCTTGTTCTTATCACTCTTTCCCGGATCGAATTCGAATTTCACAGTATATAAACTATACCTTCAATATACCTAGTCTGCAATCTTCTTTGTGAAGATGGGGTCAGGTCTTTAGATCTAGCATTCCTTCCTTATTCTGCGGATAGTCACGGCGTGCAGGCCATTCTGCGAGGTTGCCCCCTGTCCGCTACACTCGAACTGCTCAATGAACCCCACCATGCTCTCTTGTCGTTTACCCAATCATTGCCAATCTGGAATCAATGTTCTCCCAAGCAAAAAACCGAAAGTGCCAAGTCTTCCGAGGGGAGATTCAGGGCGAGACGCCAAGCAATTTGATCCCTGCTTCATCCTTCATCATCTGGAAATGGTAGTCCAAACTGAGGATCTCAGCTCCTTCAGCTTTGGCGACAATGGCGATGTAGCAATCCGCCAACCCAATCGCTTTCCCCTTGTGACGAAGCCGAAAGGACAGTTCTCCGGCAGCCTGCCAGTTGTCCTGTGAATCAGGCAGGAAGGGAAAGACGTAGAGCGACGACGATGCCCATCGTACAAATCCGTTCCTCTCTCATCAGTTGCAGCACCATGGAATGACACGGCTCTATCTGGCGGAAGAATTCGATCCAGGCTGAGGTATCGACAAGATTTTAGCCAAGGCGGTCATCATGATGCCGGAGCTCTTCATCTGTTGCATCGAACTCCATCTTGCCGGCCATGGCCTTGATCTTTTCCAGCTTTCTCCGCCTGATCTCCTCACTGATGGCGATAGTGACAGCTTCCGTTTTGCTCTTGGCTGGGAGTACCCGCATCAACTCATCCAGCAAATCATTGGACAATGATCACCCTGCCGGGGGCTATAATGGTAGCGCGTGACATATCAGCCCGCGGCAGCGTGTCCCTTCTTCTCCATGATCGTGGTGCATAGAATATGCCATGCCAATTGTGCTGAATGCGCGAAAGAACCCGGGATCAGTCTGTGTGTTTCGTGCGTTATCCCCGATGGGCATCCGCTTCATCGCTTCATGCCTTGGAAAGAGACCAGGCGGCAGCACGAAGAGATCTGCTGGCGAATCAAATCACTCTTCTGGCATAGAATAACCCTCGAGTTGATGGGGATTATCGAGAATCACCCTGCCGGGGGCTAGTTAGTTGATAATTGAACAACGTCCCTGAACCCGTTTAGCGCCCGAAGTCATCGGTGAAGCGGACGATGTCGTCTTCTCCCAGGTATTCACCGTTCTGCACCTCAATCAGATGCACCGGGATCTTACCCACGTTCTCCAGCCGGTGGTGGGCATTGGCCGGGATGTAGACGCTCTGGTTAGGTTGTACGATCTGTTCAGCGGTGTCGATGGTTACCTTCGCCGTCCCTTGGAGGACGATCCAGTGCTCGCTGCGGTGGCGGTGCAGTTGCTCGGAAAGGCGTTTTCCGGGGTACACTTCAATGTGCTTCACTTGGTAGGAGGAGCCCTTCTCCAGTTCCACATAGGAACCCCAAGGGCGATGGGAATAGCGCTGGGCGACGCTCTCCGGCGCTTTCTCCTCTTTCAGGCGGGCGACGATCCGGGACACTTCCTGGGCTCGTTCCTTGGGGCAGACCAGGGTGGCATCCGGGGTGTCGATCACCATCATATTCTCCAAACCAATGGCGGCGATCAGGCGAGAGTCGGAGTAGAGGAGGCTGTCCCGGCAACCCTCCTGCATGATGTGGCCGATGGCGACATTTTCAGCAGAGTCCTTGGGGTGAAACTCGGCCAGAGCGGGCAAGCTGCCCACGTCTTTCCATTGGAGGGATACCGGGATCATTGCCACCCGCTCGCTTTTCTCCATCACGCCGTAGTCCAGGCTGACCGGTGGGATCCGTTCAAATTCCTGTTGGGCGAACTGGGCTCGCTCATCCGGAGAGTAGCGGTCGAGGGCGCCCAGCACTTCGCTCAGTATGGGCAGGAAGCGCTCCACTTCTTCCAGCAGGGTGCGGGCGGAGAAGACGAACATGCCGCTGTTCCAGAAGAAGCGTCCGGCGGCGACCAATTCCTTGGCAGTCTCCAGGTCCGGTTTCTCGATGAAGCGGGCGGCGCGGAACAGGCTGGGTTCGGGAGAGAGAGGTTCTCCCCGCTCGATGTAGCCGAAACCGGTCTCCGGCCGTTCCGGCTGCAGGCCGAAGGTGACCAGCCAGCCATCCTTGGCAGCGGTAGCGGCCTGGCGCACAGCATCGAGCAGCGGCTGGTCATCAGTGATGAAGTGGTCAGAGGGGAAGACGCCCAGGATCGCCTTGGGATCTTGCTTGGCGATCTGCCAAGCAGCCAGGGCTACCGCTGGAGCAGTGTTGCGCGCGGCCGGCTCCAGGATATATTGCACCTTCCGGCAAGGAGGGAATTCGGTCAAGAGGTGGTTGCGGATCTCGTCGAAGAGGCGCTGGCCGGTGACGATGTGGATCCGCTCTTCTTTTACCAGCTTGGTGAGGCGGGCGATGGTCTGGCGGATCAGACTGTCAGCGCCGAAGAGGTGTAGGATCTGTTTGGGCGACAACTCCCGGGACAATGGCCACAGACGAGTGCCGGCGCCTCCACTGAGGATGATGGCGTAGAAATGACCAAATGGATCCCCTTGTAGATCGTCTTCAGGCGCTTGGTCGATCATTGCTTGATCTGATTGGTGAAGCGAAAGATCCTGTTCATTACAAGACATGCTGCCGCAGGCTGTTTTCATGTCACCACCCATCCAACCGCAGCACCGTCAGGTTCTGGTCGCGCAGGGCAGGGGAGAGAATGAATCGGCCATCGACCAACACGGGATTGCGCATAAGAGCGGCTGCGGAGAACCAATCCAATTCCTTGAATTGTTCGTGGTCGGTAATGACGATGGCGGCGTCCATCCCCGCCAGGGAGTGCACCGGTGTCACGCCTAGGGCAGCGATCTCCTCGTCGGAATAGAGCGGATCCCAGGCGTAGACCCCCACACCAAGAGGCAGCAGGGCATCCCGTGCCGGGAAAAAGGGGGAGTAGCGGTCTTCCTTCACTCCCGGCCGGAAGGCGATCCCCATCAGCAACACCTTGGCCTCGCTCCATTCGACCCCTCTTCGCTGCAGTTCGAGCAAGGCCATCGAGACCAGGCGAATGGGCATCTCCTCATTCCTCCTTCGAGCTAGCCGGATCAGTTCTGCCTCTGGCTGCTGGCTGACGAAGTAGGGGTAGACGGGGATGCAGTGACCGCCCACGCCAGCGCCAGGGGAGTGGATGTGGGAATAAGGCTGGGTATTGGCTGCCCGAATGACCTCGGTTACATCTAAGCCGTAATTGCTCGAAAGGAGGGCCAGCTCGTTGGCCAGGGCGATGTTCACGTCTCGGTAGATGCCTTCGAAGACCTTCACCGCCTCGGCTGCAGTGATCGAAGAAACTGGGATCACCCCTTTGCTGTTGATCACCGAATAAAGGGAGGCTGCGGCCTCGGCGCTCTCCAGGTTGATTCCTCCTACGATCTTGGGATAAGCTCCGGTAATGTCCTCCAAGGCTCGCCCGGACATGGTCCGCTCCGGGGCGTGGACAAAACCGATTTGGCCTTCCTTCAAGGCGCCCCTAAGAAGGATTGGCCACAGTCGCTGGGCGCAGGTTCCGGGGGGGAGGGTGCTTTCCTCGATGACAAGATCTCCTGGTTCAAGCAAGGATGCAATGGTTCCCATGACCTCTTCCAGGATCCCCAGGGCGGGCTGCCGGTTGGCATCCAGGACGGTTGGGACCAGGGTGATGTAGACATCAGCTCCCTCTGGAATGGTGGTCGCGCGGAGCTTCCCTTGTTTCACTAGTGGACCGACCAAGCCGTCCAGCCCCCCCTCCAAAGGATGGGGGTTCTCGCTGCGGTTGATCGCTTCCACCAGAGCGGTATTGGGGTCAAATCCCAACACCTGGGCTCCCGCTTGGGCGAAGGCCACTGCCAAGGGGAAACCCATCTTCCCCATGCCGAAGATGGCGATGCGCACTTGACCCCCGCGTACGGCGACAATGATCTGGTCTTTCGACAATCCAAGGATTTTCATGCGATGTTCACCCGATCTCCACGCTCTCACCGCGCTGGGCTGATTCCTGCGCGGCCAGGGCCACCTTCAAGTTGTAGATCCCCTGGTCGGCATCCACTGAGCATTGTTTCGTGGCCACTGCCTCCAGGAAGCTAAGAAGCTCCAAGCGCAATGGTTCTCCCGCGGGGATGCGGCAGGAGATGCTTTCCTCGTCCCGCAGGATCGTCAAGGTGCGGTCGATGTAGTCTGCCTCTGCCACCCCTTTTGTCCCGACGGCGACCAAGGTGCGCACTTTCTTCGGGGTCAGCCAGTTGGTATCGATGAACCCTCCCCGGTCGGGGGGGAAATACATGGAGATGGAAGCGTAATCTTCAAAGGGGTGGAGCCGGACCCCCGATACGGCGAAGACGCGCGAGGCTCGACTGCCGTAGAGGAAGGAGATGACGTCGATGTCATGCACACCCAGGTCCACGATCACCCCCACGTCGCGGATGCGGAGATTGTGCGGCCCGACGCGCTTGGCGCTGATGGAGACGATTTCCCCCAGCTCGCCCTGGTCGATCCGTTTCTTGAAAGTGGTCACCACTGGGTTGAAGCGCTCGGAGTGGCCGACCATCAGGACTCGTCCCTCAGCTAACGCGGCAGCAGCCATCTCCTCGGCCTGGACGATGGTGGAAGCGATGGGCTTCTCCACCAAGACGTGTGCTCCTGCCTGCAGCGCTTCCAAGGTGAAATCTCGGTGCAAAGTGGTAGGGACGGCGATGGAGACCGCATCGATTTCACCCAATAGCGCAGCAGCCGAAGGGAAGGCCTGCGTGTCATACTTGGCAGCTACAATCCCGGCGTGTTCTTGATTTTGGTCATAAACCCCTACCAGTTGCACCAGCCCAGTTTCTGTTTGGATCTGGCTCCAATTGCGCACATGGTTTTCACCCATGGCGCCTACCCCGATGACACCGACTTGCAGAGTCATAACAAAAATCCTTTCTTTGCAAGAGAACAGATCGCGAAGCGTGTTCCTATTTTCATTCAGTTTTCCTCTTAACAAGCACTGTCTGGATCTCCGCCTGCATCGCCAAGCCCCACGCCAAGAAAGCCATCTCCGATTCGTACTCTCGCGCTGTCAGGGAGGTGAAGATGGACCGGGCTCCATCGTCCCGGCAGAACAAGAGAAGACCAGAGAGCGCTTCCATGCGGGCGATAGGGGAGGCTTCGTTCAAAATCATCAGATCCACCTTCTCTAGGGCGGCCGCCTGCTGGAGATCGGTGAGGAGAACCAGACGTTCCGCCAAGGTCGGTTTTTGGGAGAAGAATACGGCGATGTCCAAGTCGCTCCCCGGGCGAACCACGCCTTGTTGTGAAGAACCGAATGCCCAAGCCGATATGATGTTCTTATGCTTCTGGCAGACTCTCGCCAGGCGTGACTTATCCACGCTGCGCATAGGCAAGGATCTCCCGGCGGAATTGAGCGAAATCCTCCAAATGGCGATTGACCATCTCAGCCAGGATCTCCTCATCTACCCGCTCATAGCGATGGACGATAAAATTGCGAAAACGGACCATCTGCCGGTATGAATCGCGGTTTGCAATGGCGCCCATGGCGATGCAGCGCTCTACAGCATCCCCTCCAGTGGTGGCCGGTGTCTGACCAGATAAGGCGATCACCCGCTGGCAGATATCGATGACCACCTCCACGAGGATCTGAAGATCCCGTTCCACAGCCCGCCGGGTGCGCCAATCCTGGAGAAGTTCCTTCGCACTGACAGGTCCCAAGGATTGAAGCTCCAGGATCGTCTCGTCCAGAGATTGCAGCTTTTGGAGAATGACACCGTTTAGCATGCCGGAGGGAGCCTCCACCTTTTGTGGGAGATGTGCAGATTTCTCTCTTTTGATCTAAAAATTCCAGTCATTCTTCTCTCATTGTGGCAAGCCTTCCCCTTCACAGTCTGCACTATTTGCAGATCTCTTTGACCGCCTCCACCACTTCCTCCAGGTCTCCCTGGCTCAGCTTGGGATGCACCGGGATGGAGAGAACTTCCAGGCTGATCCGCTCGGCCACCGGGAAGCGCCCCCAGTCATTCCCCAACTTCTGGAACCAGACCTGCTGGTGGAGGGGGAGGGGGTAGTAGATGGCCGTGCCGATCCCCAGTTTCCCCAGTTCCTCGGCCAGGCCGTCGCGACTCACCTTGCACTCAGGCGTTACCCGCAGGGTGAACTGGTGCCAAACATGGATCCTCCCCGGCAGCTCCTGGGGCAAAACGATTCCCGCCACATCTTTCAGAGCTTCCCTATAGAAGCGGGCGTTGGCTTTTCGCGCAGCGTTGTTCCGCTCCAGCTTATCCAGTTGTACCAGACCGATGGCCGCCTCGATGTCGGTCATGCGGAAGTTGAAGCCCAACATCTCGTGGTAGTAGCGCTTCTGGGATCCATGGTTGCGGATCATATCGCAGCGATGAGCCAGCTCCGGGTCATCCAGGGTGATCATCCCGCCCTCGCTGGTGGTCATGTTCTTGGTGGGGTAGAAGGAGAAGCAGCCCAGCCCGAAGCTGCCCGCCATCTTGCCCTGGTCCTTGGCCCCGTGCGCCTGGCAGGCGTCCTCCACCAGAAAGAGATCGTGCTTCTGACAAAAGTCCACGATCGGCGCCATCTCTGCCGTCTGGCCGTAGAGGTAGACCGGCATCACCGCTTTGGTGTGCGATGTCAGAGCCCCCTCCAGCAATGAGGGATCCAGGTTGAAGTCTTCATCCGTGATATCCACGAAGACCGGCTTGGCCCCCACATAGAGGATCGAGTTGGCTGAGGCGATGAAGGTGAAAGGCACGGTGATCACTTCGTCGCCGGGACCCACTCCCAGGGACTGGAGGGCCACCATCAGGGCTGCTGTGCCCGAGTTCATTCCTACCGCCTGCTTGGTCCCCACGTATTGGGCGAAGCGCGCCTCCAGCTCGGCCGTGCGCGGCCCGCAGGCCAGGATGCCGCTTTGTAAAACTGCTGCTACTGCTGCGATTTCTTCTGCGCCGATGTCCGGCGCGGCGATGTTGATTTTCATTTGCGGATCTCCTTTGCAACTTCAACGGGCAGTTTCAGTGTTTCGTTGCAATGGCTGCAGCGAAAGCGGGCGAAGACGTTCTCCAGGCGATCAGCCAACCGCAAAGGCCGGCCGCAGCGGCAGACCCCGCCGATAACCTTCCCCGGGTTGCCCACCACCAGAGCGTAGGGAGGCACATCTTTGGTCACCACCGCTCCTGAGCCGATCATGCAGTATTCCCCCAGGGTAGTTCCGCAAATGATTACCGCCCCGGCGCCGATCGAGGCCCCTCGCTTGACTAAGGTCTCAAAGACTTCGAAGTCGCCGATGAAAGAGCGAGGATACAGATCGTTGGTGAAGACCATGTGGGGACCGAGGAAGGCATCGTCCTCTACCGTCACCCCATGGTAGACGGAGACCCCGTTCTGAATCTTCACCCCCGCGCCGATGTGGACACCGCTGTCGATGTAGACGTCCTTGCTGAGGATGCAATTCTCCCCCAGCACCACCCCCTCACGTACCTGCACCTGGTTCCAAATCCTGGCGCCGGCCCCGATCTGAGCCTTGGGGGAGACCTCGGCGGTGGGATGGATGTAGCTAATTGGTTTTTCCATGAGCGCCTCGCTTTTCATGAACCCACGTCACCGTGGGGATCTTTCGGATTGTACCACTCCCAGCGCCCCCCTTCTCGCTGGCCTTCCACAGTCTCTTTCGCTACCATTACATGAAACATGGGAACCGGAATGGAGAGGAACGATGAATAATTGCAGCACCCCTGTTTTGCCATGAAAGCCCTGATCCTCTGCGGCGGCAAGGGCGCCCGCCTGCGTCCCCTCACCTATGCCATGCCCAAGCACCTCATTCCCATCGCCAACAAGCCGATCCTGGACTACGCTGTGGAAAAGATCCACCGCTGTGGTATTCAGGAGATAGGCTTCGTGGTTAGCCCCGAGACCGGCCAGGAGATCCGGGATTACTACGGCTCCGCCTATTCCTATTACACCCAGGAGCGACCCCTCGGGATTGCCCACGCCGTGCAGGTCGCCGCCTCCTTTCTAGAGGACGATTCCCTCCTCCTCTTCCTGGGGGACAACCTATTGGAGGACGATTTCCAGGGGGCGCTCGATCAATTCCGCGAGGAAGAACTGGACGCCCTGGTCTGCCTGAAGGAAGTCGATGACCCCCGCCGTTTCGGCGTGGCCGTTCTGGACCCCCAAGGCCGCGTCAGTAGGCTCATCGAGAAGCCCGAGGATCCCCCCTCCAAGCTGGCCATCCTCGGCCTCTACCTCTTTTCCCCTGTCGTTCTCCTGGCCGTGAAGGCGATCTCCCCCTCTCGGCGCAACGAGTACGAGATCACCGACGCCATCCAATGGCTGGTGGATCACGGCCGAAAGGTGAAAGGAAGAGAGACCCGCGGGTGGTGGATGGACACCGGCAAGAAGGAGGATCTACTGGAGGCTAACCGTTATCTGCTGGACACATACGCCCGCTTGGAGAACCACGGCGAGGTGGACGAAAGCAGTCGCCTGGTAGGCCGGGTGATGATCGAGGAAGGGGCCATCATCCAGCAATCCACCCTGCGCGGCCCTTGCATGGTAGGCGCAGGAGCGCGAATCCTCCGCTCGACCATCGATCCTTTTACCAGCATCGGTCCCCGCTGCCGGGTGGAAGACTCCACCGTGGCCTTCAGCGTATTGATGGAGGAGTCCTGCATCCGCAGCATCCCCCGCCTGGAGGAGAGCATTATCGGCCGCAGGGCGGTGATCGAGGAGGAGGGCGGCAATGGCCCGCGGATTCGCCTGCATGCCGGCGATGAGACTGAGCTGAGGATTTCCCGATGATCCGGGTCATCGGCGAGGCCGGCTACTCGGCTCTCTTGATAGTCCCCGGCAGCTCGATAGTCCCCGGCAGCTCGATAGCCCCCGACCGGGTTTCACCTCGCATCCTTGCTAGCCAAGACGCAGGTCAGATGGATGACCTGTCACCCTTGCTTGGCAGGGGAAGCTTCGCTAGAGTGGAAGGATGAAAAACGATACGTTGATCCCTGTTTTGATCCTGGAGCGGTTCATGCGAGCCGTCTTCACCGCCCTGGGCGTCCCTCCCGAGGATGCCGCCGTCGCAGCCGAG
>JAPLHV010000168.1 GCA_026389455.1 Coprothermobacterota bacterium | reverse complement strand
CACTAAAGGAGAACAAATGACGATGGAGTACCAAGCCACGACCTGCCGCGAGTCGATCGCTTCCTTGCCGGATCTATTCACTCCAACCCTCGCTGGAAAACTGAAAGCGGAGATCCAATTTCGTTTCACCGGGGATGAGCCCGGCGCCTATTTTCTACGCATCGACGAGGGAATCTGCACCTTCCACGAGGGAGACACCCCATCCCCACGGATCACCGTATCCTCCCCCAGTGAGGTCTGGCTGGCCATCGTGCGCAAGCAGATCTCCGGCAGCGAAGCCTTTTTGCAAGGTAAGTTGCGGGTAGAGGGAGATTTCAGCCTGGGCCTTCGTCTCTTCCAAATCTTCCAGCTCTCCTAGAGGGGGAATTGGGTGTCGACCTTTCCTCTTCACGTCTTGGAATAAGCCGGAGTGAGAAGCGGTATCAAGGGAAAACCAATCTCAAAGGGAGAAGAGATGACCAAGAAAACTCGCAGTAAAACAGTGCCAAGCCGGGACATGAGCGGCGAGTTCCGGAAGCTTCGCCTCTATAATCTTTTCATGGGGTTCTTTCACCTAGTCCAAGGGGTTTTGATGCTGATCCTCTCCAATGCCTTCAGCCTCCCGCTCTCCACCTCCTATCTGAAGTTCGATATCGCCACTCGCACCTTGAACTCCAATCCCGCACAGATCGGCCTGTTACAGATCGGCCCTATCGTGGCAGCCTTTTTGTTGATTTCTGCGCTAGCTCATTTCATCACCGTACTGCCCGGGGTTTTCCCTTGGTACTCACGCAACCTGGAGCATAAGATCAATTACATCCGTTGGTGGGAATACGCCTTCAGTTCTTCGCTAATGATCGTGGTTATCGCCATGCTCTGCGGCATGTACGATCTCCCCAGCCTGATCATGATCTTCGCTTTGAACGCACTGATGAATTTCTGGGGATTAGCCATGGAGATCCACAACCAGACCACCGCCAAGACCAACTGGACCACTTTCCTCTTCGGCTGCTTGTCCGGAATCGTTCCCTGGATCGCCCTTTCGATGTACTTCTTCGGAGCTCTTGGATCAGCCAACACCAGCATCCCCACTTTCGTCTACTTCATCCTTGGCTCGATCTTCGTTTTCTTCAACATCTTCGCTGTGAACATGGTTCTGCAATATAAGAAAGTCGGCCCCTGGAAGGACTACCTCTATGGGGAGCGGGTTTACATCCTGCTGAGCCTGGTGGCCAAGACCCTTCTGGCTTGGCAGATCTTCGCCGGCACCTTAAGACCTGCCTGAGCGCTATTTTCGACTGAATTGAGAGGGCCGCCGGGGATTAGCTCCGGCGGCCCTCTTCTTTTCGATGGATAGAAGTTTTAGCTGACTTGCGCCTCGAGGGAGAGGATGGTGGACTCCAGCAACTGCACTGCCTCTCTCATGGTCTCCGCGTCGAAGGCAAAACGAGCTCCAGCGGTCTGGAATAGAACGGGCAGAGCCACCGATCCGCCCAGTGAAAGGGCGAGGCGATAATCAGCCACCGCTCCAGCCTGGTCGCGCAAGGCGTTCCGCCAGATCTGAACAGATCCCAGTTGGGCCAAGCCATACTCCACATAGTAGAAAGGCATCTCGTGAATGTGCAGCTTGCGGTGCCAACCAGTCGCCATGGCTTCCTCCATGCCGCTCCAGTCCACGCCAGGCATGAATAGCCGCCATTGCTCGCTCCAGCGATCGTCGCAGTGCCGAGGATCTTTAGCCAGCTCGGGATTCTCGTAGACCCACTGCTGGAAGCTATCCACCACGGCCATGTAAGGCCAGAACAGGATCAAGCTCTCCAGGTGTTCCAGGCGAGCGCGAGCGGCCTCAGCCGGGCTGTAGAAGCCGCCCTGATCTGCGGTGAGGTAAGGGGCGGCTAGCAGTTCCATGGCCATCGAAGCCACCTCGGCGAATTCCATGGTCACATTGCGCTGGACATAATATGGCAATCTGCTGTTCTGGAAAACATGGAAAGCATGGCCACTCTCGTGCAGCAAGGTCTGCACGTCGTCGTGAATCCCCACCGAGTTGGCGAAGATGAAGGGACGGTGGATCGATGGGAAATCGATGCAATAGGCGCCAGGCGCCTTGTTCTTGCGGTTGTCCAAGTCGAGCAACTGTTCGGCCTGCATGATATCGAAGTAATCCCCCAATTGGGGATCGACGCGGTGAAAGATGGCGGAAGCTTTCGTCTTTAGATCGCTCGTGTCGGAAAAAGGCCGCAGGGCAGGCTGGCCGAAGACATCCACGTTCAGATCCCAAGGACGCAGCGTCTCCAACCCCAGACGCCGGCAACGTCGCTGGTAAATGCGCAGGGCTGCCGGGACCACTTCCTCCAGGATAGCATGGTGAAATTCCTTGCAGTTGGCCGGGGTGTAGTCGAAACGGAGGAACTGCTGCCAGCGGAAGGCGCGGTAGTCGTCTTTGTAGCCTGCGTTGCCCGCCAACTGCAGGCGAATGGTCAACAATTTCCCCCACAGCTGGTTGATCCCCTCTCGATCGGCCAACTGGCGTTCCGCTGCCAATCGCCAGGCCTTCTCGCGCGTGGCGCGATCCGGCTCCTGGTAGATGGTCCGCATCTGAGAAATGGTCAGCTCCTTGCCCTCCCATTCCACCGTCTGGGCGCTCATCAACTGCGCGTATTCGTGGGAGGTCTTCTCTTCCTCGGAAAAGAGGGGCAAGTTCTCAGCGCGGAAAAGGGCTGCCTCGGTGCGCATGTTGCGCAGCGGAATGGCCCATCCCTCCGGCTCGAGGCCGGAAGCCAACAACTTCTCCTTCAACTTCTGCTCGGCTGCCTGAACGGCCGGGTAGATTTCGTCCAAGTAGCGATGGAAGCGGTTCTTTGCCTCTTCGTCGGCTGTGTTCAAGGTAGTATCCACGTACAACCGTGACTGGTAGGTGGTGACGTGTTCCGTCAAGTGAGACCAATCGGCTAACCACTCCGCAAGATTAGTAGGGCCAAGAACGCAGCTTTCCAGCGCCTGGTAATAGGGTTCGATCTGGGGCCAGGACCAAACAAGAAACTCGTCCCGGGTTTTGGGAAACGGCTCAGACATGAGCGAGACCTCCAAGGGATATTTTGGTTCCTTCAAATTGTAGCAGGGCACGCTGCCGCGGGCTATTGTGCTGCCGCAAGCTGGCTGGTTACCCACTTGAAATGAAAAGGAACCTAAATCTGTCCACTTTATTCCTGTCCACTTTATTCCCCCTTGTCCTCAAGAAAGGATGGAGAGAGTCGGTCTAATATACGAGTTTTAGAAAAAACCACTTTTAGTACACAGACATCTTCATTTTTCAGCCCTATGGGAATAAAATATCTCCTTGACATTAATGGTTCCTTTTTGCTTCATTTAGTGTTAGTTATAAAAGCAAATTATAGTTGTAAGGAGACCAGAAGATGTCTTTCATGAAATCGGCTTTAAATAATTTTCTCTCGCTTCTCATCATAGCCAGTCTACTTCTTACCGCAGGCTGTGCTTACACTTCCCCTTCTTACTCTGCTGTACAGACCGAAACAACGTCGATCATGCTCACAGGCGTCCCGGACGTCCGGCAGGCTGAGTATTCTTCCTGTGGCGCATCATCGTTCCAGGCCGTCCTGAGTTATTACGGCATAGATTCATTTGAAACAGACCTGCGGACGATGCTAAACACGTCATCCACCCACGGCACCTACTCCTGGGATATAGTGAAGGTTGCACAACAGATGGGGCTCAATGCTGAATGGAAAGAGAATGTTACGTTAAATGACATTGAATCGTTTCTCCGAAAAGGCTATCCGGTCATTACTCGCTCGCAGCGTGTCAAGGCTACGAACGGTACGTGGGAAGACACCTGGACTGTAGGGCATTATATGGTCGTCATCGGTCTGGATGACCAGAATGTGTATTTAGAAGATCCTTTTCTTCTTGGTTCCCGGCTCAAAATGACGCGTGGTGATTTTGTCGCCAGCTGGCATTCCTATGTATCTGAAGTGCCAATACCGCCTGATGCGAAGAAATCCTATAACGAGGCGGTCTTTATTCGCGGGACACCTCCTGCGGAGCGGCTGTCATATATCGGTCCCCTAGAGATGCCTGCCATAGTGCGACCCGTAATAGCACAACCTCCAATCGTTGACCCTGCACATACAACGAAGTAATCATCGCACCTAGTTCTGCCGGAAGGTCTTTTCTTCCCCCTACATCCTCGAATCGCAGGGGTCGGCATCGTCGATGCCGGTTCTTTCTCCTATCGAGTGGGTAAGGCATTCTGAAGGTCAACAAGGTCTCTGGGATCATTGACTTTCCTGGGCCCGACAAAACTCTTCAAGATCATCATCGCTTTGATGTCAGAGAAGCTGGACTAAACAGCCTGCGGCAGCATGTCTTCTCTTGCCACAGGCTGATAGATTACCCACTTGAAATGAAAAGGAACGAATTACTTTTTTTAAGGTAGGGAGCGAGCCCAGAGGCGGTCTACCGCTTCAGAGCCCGCCACAGCCAGCCTCTCCTCGGGGCGAAGAGAAAGGCTAGAAGGAAGAGTGCAGTGGCGACCAAGACGATAGCCGCTCCCGAAGCGATGTTGGCATAGTAGCTGAGGTAAAGGCCGGCCATGCTGGAGAAACCCCCCACAATCCCTGCCCAGATCATCATCGTGGAGAGGCGGCGGGCGAGTAGATAGGCTGTAGCTCCGGGGGTGACCAGCATCGCTGCCACCAATCCCACACCTACTGCCTGTAGGGAGACGACGATAGTTAAGGCCAACAGGATCAGCAGCAAGTTCCGCAACAGTTCCACTGGCAGGCGCAAGGTCGCTGCCAAAACAGGATCAAAAGACACCACCAGAAACGGTTTGAAAAAAACGAACACCAGGGCCAGAACAATGAGAGCCAGGCCGCCAGTCAGCCACAGGTCAGAGACGGTAACCCCCAGCACATTGCCAAAGAGGATATGGGTCAAGTCCACAGCGTAGGTTTGGATCGAACTGATCAAGGCCACCCCTAGGGAAAGGGCAGCGGCAAAGAGAATGCCGATGGCGGTGTCCTCCCGAACCATCCCGGAGCGGGAGAGAAAGCCAATTCCCAACGCCACGGCGATTGCCGCCACCAATGCCCCCAGCATCAGGTTCCCCTGCAAAAGATAAGCCACGGCGACTCCCGGGAGGATGGCATGGGCCATGGCATCGCCGAGAAAAGCCATCGAGCGCACCACCACGTAGCAACCTACGACCGAACAGAGAATACCCACTATCACTGCGGCAGCCATTCCCCGTTGCATGAATCCGTAACCCAGAGGCTCCAATAACCAGCTCACGGCTTGATCCCGCGGTCCTCATGCGTACCGGGGGGGCAGCACTGGTCAACCACCACGGCCCCGTCAAGAAAGAGCAACTGGCCGCCGAACGCGCGACGGATAGCCTCCGGACGAAAGACTAGAGCGGGTGGTCCAAATGCCACCAGTCGCCGGTTCAGTAACATCACCCGGGGGAAACGCTCGGAAGCCAGACTGAGGTCGTGGGTGGAAACCAGTGTGGTCACCCCTGCCCGCCGCAGTTGATCCAGCATGGACAGAGTCGCTTCTTGGGTTGGGTTGTCCACAGCCGTGAAGGGCTCGTCCAAGAGCAGGATGTGAGGCTCCTGGGCCAAAGCCCGGGCTAGAAAAACTCGTTGCTGCTGGCCGCCGGAAAGCTCGCCGATAGGCCGGGAAGCAAGGTCAGCAATGTCCAGTTGATGCATCGCTCGCTGCACCGCTTCCTCATCAAGAGAACGGCTGCGCCGCAGCCAGCCGATGCGACGAAAACGGCCCATCATCACCACTTCTCTCACCGTCACCGGAAAACGCCAATCCACCTCCTCTCGTTGCGGTACATAGGCCACACAATCCTGATGGTGGCCGAGAGGCGCCCCATGGATCAAGATACGGCCACTTCGCAGGGGCAGCAATCCGACCAAGGCTTTGAAGAGGGTCGACTTTCCGGCGCCGTTCGGTCCGACAATGGCAACCTGATCTCCATGTTCGATCTGGCAGCTCAAATCCTCCAGCACCCGCACCCCACCGTAAAAGACGTTGACATGATCCAAGAGGAGCCGGGCCGGCTCTTCAGACACCCCTCCCAGCGGAGCCTCCAAAAGAGCGGTAGTCAGCGATCCGTGGCCGGCCATCACTCGCGCAAGGCTTGAATAATAGCCAGAGTGTCCCACCGCATCATCTCCAGATAGGTGGGCGCCTCGCCTCCCGGGGCTGTTAGCGAGTGAGTAAAAAGCTCGGTCACCACTTTTACCCCTGCTTCCCCGGCCACTTGCCGGGCTAGCTGTGGGTTGGCGCCAGTCTCCAGGAAGATAGCCTGAACGCCGGTGGCGCGGATCTGGTCCACCAACTGGGCCATTTGAAAAGCGGAAGGAGCGGAATCGGTGCTGAAACTGGGGATCACCGTGCCGACCAGATGAAAACTGTACCGGTCGGCGAAGTAGCCCAAGCTCTCGTGGTTCGTCACCAGCAGACGTTTCTCAACAGGAATTTGTTGCACCTGATCCATCATCCATCGGTCCAAAACACGTAACTTCTCGCTATAGGAGGTTGCATTCTGCAAGTAGAGTTCCTTCCCTGCCGGGTCTGCCAGGCTGAAACCATCGCAGATATTCTCCGTGTAGCGAATGACCAGGGTCGGGTCCAACCAGAAATGCGGATCCTCCGTTTCCTCCCCCTCCCGGGAGATACGGCTGGGTAAACCCTCACAGGCAACGATTAATTGGGGTCCATTCCCAGCAGCCTCCAGCAATTTTCCCAGGAAGCTCTCAAAACCAGCGCCGTTAGTGATCAGCGCTTGGCATTGCGATACCTTGGCGATATCGGCCGGACTGGGCTGGAAGGCATGGGGGTCCGCCCCAAGGGGCAACAGAGACTCCACTTCGAAACGATCCCCGGCGACATTTTG
>JAPLHV010000070.1 GCA_026389455.1 Coprothermobacterota bacterium | reverse complement strand
CTGGAGGGAAAGAAGAGGAAGGAATAGATCGCTGCGGGGACCGCCTCCGCCGCGTAGCCCGAGGAGCCAATCAGCGCTAGGGTGTCCTTCGGGGAGGCTCGACGCTTGCCGGCCATCTCCTCTGCCTGCTTCAGCCTCTTAGCCGTCTCACTGCCCTTAGCCGCCCTGGCACAACGAGTGAAGAGACCCTCAATCTTAGGATCTCTGGCTGCCCCGGAGAGTGCAGCGGCAAGAGCGGTGGCGTAGGCCACAGCGCCGGCAACGGCCTCGGGGTGACGATGGGTGACCAACGCAGCCTGGCTCACTTCCATGGCCAACTGCTCCGGATGCTTGGCGTTCCACAACGCCACCGGGAAGGTCAAGGCTACCGCGCCGCAACCAGCGGCGCGGTAGCCTGCGCCGGCATAATAGCCAGAGGCAACATCATTGCCTGCGGCAGCGCGTTGCTGCCAGGGGCGGCCGCGTTTCAGCCGGCGTACGGCAGTCAAGATCGTCTCGCCCGCTCCGCGCAAGTCCCCTCTCTCCTGCCAGGAGACTAAACGCCCGGCCAAATTCTCCGCGTCATGCCGTTTGCAGGCAATCAGGCTTTCGGCTGCTTCTTTCATCAGAAGCGTCACGGCGGTGACCACCCCGAGGGGAAGGGAAGAACCCGGCAAGGGACGTATCCCATCCTGGAAAAGGGCGGTGGCTTGCTCCGAGGACAGGCCTACGGCCGGCATCCCCAGGGAATCGCCCAAGGCGAAACCGAGCATTGCCCCACGAAAGCGGGAGCGCTGGGATGGCTCAAGCATATTGCGCTCCTAATAGGGCGGCGCCCCAAGCGCCGATCATCTGCGGCTCGGGGGGAAGCCACAACCTTACCCCCAGCTCGCTTTGCAGCGCTTCCACCATCCCAGCGTTGCGGGCCACCCCGCCGGACATCGCCATTGGCTCTTGCACCCCTAGTCGATGAACCATGGCGGCGATGCGTTGCGCCGTAGCGGACATCACCCCACGAGCGATCTCCCCCTTGGGCCGACCGCGGGCGATCAAGCCCACCACCTCGGACTCGGCGAAGACAGTGCAGGTAGAGGAGATGCTTACCTCCGCTTTGGCGTCCTGGGCAGTCCGGCTCAGCTCTTCCAGGGAGACCTCCAACCCTCGTGCCATCACCTCCAAGAAGCGGCCGGTGCCGGCTGCGCATTTATCGTTCATCAGGAAGTCCACTACCTTTCCCTCCTCCAGGCGGATCACTTTTGAGTCTTGCCCGCCAACATCGATCAAGGTGCGCGTCTGGGGGAGGAAATGAATGATCCCACGCGCGTGGCAAGAGATCTCGGTGATTGTCTTGTGGGCGAAAGGAGCGGAAACGCGGCCGTAGCCGGTGGCGACGATGTAAGGGTCGACCTCGCCGCCCATGCTTCCCTCCGCCAGCAGTTGCCGGTAGAGATCCTGGGCAGTCTGCGGCCCATTGGACCCGGTCGGTAAAAGAAGCGCCGCCAACAGCCGGCCCTCCTCCAAGAGGACTCCTTTGGCGGTCAGTGATCCGATATCCAGCCCACAGACGATCTGGCTCATAGCATCTCCAAAAACCCTTCCACCCGCGTGCGCATCTGCTCCAGCGAGTAGTCGCGCGGATCGACGCAGTCGCCATCCAGTATTAAGCAGGGAATGCCCGCTCTCCTCAAGCCCTCTTTAAGGAGATAGGCGCCCCCGGCCGCTTGGCGACACCCGCGATGAGAGAAATGGATCACCCCCTGCGCCTTGCTGGCGCGGACCTGAGAGACAGCGAAAGCTAACCGCCGGCTGATCGGGCCAAGGGCTGGGTTGGCGCAGATCTTGCGAGCCAGGCTGCGCTCCGGCGTACGCGGGTCGAGGGGAACCCAGGGATAGGCGGAGAACTCGTCCCGTACGATGGCCGCTCCTCGCTCGCGAAGAGCCGCAAAGAGGTCAGCAGCGTAGAAGGGCCGCAGGTGCATCCAGAAAAGTCGATAGTTTTCCTTGCGCGGGGGAGTCTTTTCCAACTGCTTCCGCCAATTACGGAAGATCCGTAGCCCCCAGGGGCTGCCGGCAGTGGCGTAGAACACCCCAACCATGTTCAAAGAGATCTCCCCGGGAACCACCGAGGGGACTTGCGCACCAATCTCCAGGATCCGTTCCATCTCTTCGTGCTGCTCCCGGGAATAAGAGAAAACCCGTTCCCAATCACTCTCCCTCGCTCGGCGCTCAAGCTTAGATTCCAGGGCGCCTCGCATTTGGATAAGTTGCCGCTCCACTCCTTCCTCGGCCTCCTCGGTGGGACCGTTGGGAATTTCCATCAGAAGGTGGGGAACCTTGAAGTGGTGTGCCACATTGGCGAAGAATCGGTGCGAACCGTCACAGAGGGCTGTAGTGGAGAGAACCACCGATGGTTGCGGCAGGTAGCCAGCCAGCATTAGACCGGTGGCCAGGCGATGAAAGCCGCACAAGTCCGAACCATACCAGCATTCCTCGGCCTTGCGCAGGAAGAGGGGGGCGAGGTTCATCGCCGAGATCATCGCCGCCGCCACTTCCAGCGGAAAAGGGATCAATCCCAACGCAGTGGCCAGTTCGGGTGGGAAGAAGAGAGAGGTGAAGGCCACCGGCTTCCGCTTCAAGTAGGCGTTGCGGACCAACTCAATGCCGTATTGATTGGGGACCGTCTCCCGTCTAGCGAAGATCTGCAGGAACCGGTGAGCCATTGCTGAGGTAAGCAGGGTGCGCGCTGTGCCATCCTCGATCTTCCGCCTGAGCAGGTCGACTGCTTTCACAAACTCTCCCGGAAGGCTTCCAGGCGCGTGCGCAACTGCTCGGGAGAAACTTGGCCGTAATCCATCTCCAAAACCAAGGTCGGCAGGCCGGCCGCGCGCAAGCGAGGGACCAAGATGGGCAGCTCATAGGCATAATAATCGCAGAACTTGGTGGGGATGAAGATTGCGCCAATGGCGCCGCGATCTATTCCCCGTCGCAGCACATCATCCCAGCGCTCTTCCAATCGCTGGGTGCGGGGACAGGGAGGTCTGGCCAAGTAAGCGCGGGCCAACGCCTCAAAAGGCTCGACTCCCGCCTGCACTTGCACTTGAGATAGCTTCTCCCCATAGCAAAGGTCATCTGCCACTACCGTAAAAGACAGTTCCTCCAACATCTCCCAGAAGGAGCGCTCGTCCAGGCTGTTCCCCAAGAGCAGGATCGGGGCGCGTTCGCCTTGATCGGAAGACTCCTCCGCGGGAGGGTCGCCAAGCGGAAAACTCCCCTCGGGGGCGCGCCCGCACCAACTGCGCAAGGCTTCATAGTAGGTGATGGGGGAGACGCCGCCCAGCGATTGTCGCGCGTGAAACTGGCGCCGGCTTTGCCGCAGAGCCTCTTCCTCGATGATGGCCGCTCGTAGCGCCTCTTCCTCCAGCGGACGCCTGCTCTTTTTCGCCAGAAAACCGGCCAAACGCCGCAACTCGCTTGCCAGCTCCGGCCAGCTCTCTTCTGCGCGAGGCAGGAAGAGGAGGAAGGTCTGCCCGGGAAAGGAGGCTTCCAGCGCATCGGCCAGGCGGCGGTCGGCATCGCAGCAATCAGCCAACAGGAAGAGATCTTCCGCAGTGGCTTGGCGCATCGCCTCTTCCAGGGAGGCGCGCACGCCGGAGCAGAGGTTGGGTGGGAAAACGCGGTCAGCCCGAGGCGTCCCCCCAGCCTGCGCCCAGAAACGTCGGGGTTGATATCCGAAAGCCGACGACAACTCGCACGGAAGGTAGGAGCAGGTCCAAAAAGCCCTGCCCTTGAGCGCAACGAAAGGCTGGCTCAAGTGCCCAGCTTCTCCTCCACCGCCTGTACCTTCCCCGCCATGGTAAGTGGCTTGTCTCGCCGCTCGTCGATCTTCAGGGTAGTGCTGACCCGCAGCACACCCTCCACCTGGAAGAGACACAAATGCACAGCGCGGGTGAGGTCCAGGATCTGTTCCAGGCTTCCCTCCACGCAAGTGGACATTGGAGTCAGTTGGTAGACCAGCCCGCTGGCCCGGATCACCTTCTCTACTTCGGCCACATAGCGGGAAAGGCTGGGGCCAGTGGCGCCCAAGGGCACAACAACGATCTCGGCAACGGGCATCTTGCACCTTTCAGGATCAGAGTATGGGTGAGGATAGCACTTTTCAGGGACGTTGTTCAATTGTCAACTTAACGCCAAGATACATTGCGTGTGCGGATGTGCTGACACATCCAACCTCCTTGCATTGCTCTCCGATCATTCTCCACATAGAAGCGCGATTCGCACGAAAGCGGGGCATCCATTGTCTGCCTCGAACCACAGACGAGACCATCGCACTGCGGAATCTTCCGATCCACGCCCACTAGGAGGCTCTCCCGCTTCCTGCCTCCGCGAACGATCCCGCCCTGGAGATGAACGGAAGAACCCCAAGGCGTTGATCCGGTCAATCTGCTTGGTGAAGGCGCCGCTCTTCGATTTTGATCAACAACCTAACTACTTCTCGGAACTGGCCCTGGAAATAAATAAATCTGTCCCCTTTTTCGAGCGGCTATCTTTCGCCCGATCGAGGCGTTACAATCCAAAGCGTAGGTAGGGATTATGGGAGCTATGAGGACAGATTTGAAATTTTTCCCCATTGCTCAGTCTCAGCCGTCGCGGCGACGGAGATGAAACGGTAACAACAAGGGTGAAAACGGTAGAAGCGAAAGAAGAGAGAGAAGCCTCCCGAACGAGTGCCGGACTGGTTGGCATATTCTTTGGCGCAATGCCATGACGCGGAATATCCGGTGGTGGCAGGTCATCGCATTGGTCATCCTGATCGCCGGGGTATTCCTGACGATCTGGTCTGCCCAGCTTCAGGACCAGTTCCTGCGCACGGATCTGCTCCTGAAGACCGGCATCGCAAGAACGGGGATCTCTCCCGAACAGGTTGCAATGTTGAGTGGTTCCGCTGCCGACCTTGCCTCACCGGGATATAAGCTGCTGAAAGCGCAGTTGGAAAAGATACAGGCAGCCGATCCAGGGATTCGATTTGCCTACCTGATGGGACAGCGGGAGGACGGTACAATCTTCTTGTATGCAGACTCGGAATCCCCGGAATCACAGGACTATTCTCCCCCCGGACAATTATACACTGAGGCGCCGGTCGTTATCGGGTCAGTATTTGCGACAGGGGAGAAAGCAGGCGCAGGACCGTATCAGGATCGCTGGGGAATATCGGTGAGTGGATTTATCCCTGTCACCGATCCCACAACCGGGCGGATGATTGCGGTCTTTGGCATGGATGTCAACGCCATAGGTTGGAACTTGGCTATCGCCAAAGACTGTGCAGCTATCATCACTTCTTCGCTCCTGATCTTAGCGCTGGTTATCGCTTTCGGACTTGCCCAGCGACGCAGACAAAGTGAGCGGCGACGCCTTGAGGCATCAGAGGAAAAGTTCTCCCGGGCATTCCAAGCGAATCCGGCGCTTATGGCGGTATCCACAATCGAAGAAGGCAGATTTCTTGATGTTAACGCGAGTTTCCTGGAAGCGATTGGCTATTCCCGGGAGGAGTTGATCGGGAGAACATCATCGGATCTAGACCTTTTCCTTGACCCTGCCCAGCGGATGACCATCATTAACCGGCTCAAAGAAACCGGACAAGTGCGCAATGTGGATGTGAAAGTGTATCGGAAGAACCGGGATCTGCTGGACGGATCGTTCTCGGCAATTCTGATTAACATTGCCGGTGTCACCCATCTGCTCACGGTCATGGTCGACATCACCGACCGCGTGCGGACGGAGGAAGAGCTGCGGGAGAGCGAGGAGCGGTATCGGTGTTTCTTTGATAATGCGGCAGTAGCCGTGGCAATTGTAGACCCGGATGGGTATGTGGTAGAGGCAAATGACATGGATTGCCGGTTTCTTGGATACTCCCGTTCCGAGCTTATTGGAATGCATTTTACGCAATTCACCCACCCTCAAGATATCAACTTGGATATCGGTCTATACCAGTTGTTAATTAGCGGTCAAAGGCAGAGTTATGAGATCGAAAAGCGATACGTTCGCAAGGACGGCGAGGTGATTTGGGGGCGGCTTGCCGTATCGTTGATCCGCGATAATCGAGGTCTTCCCTCATACACTTTGGTGGTGTGCGCCGACATCACCGAGCGCAAGCAAGTTGAGGATGCGCTGCAGGAGAGCGAAGAACGGTATCGCAGCTTGGCTGAAAACTCTCCCGACTTGATCTTCATCATCAATGAGAAGGACCGGGTGGACTACGTCAATCAAGCCGCAGCTCGATTATTGGGGAAGCCAGTGGAGGATATCATCGGCCATCCCCGCTCGGTCTTCTTCCCGATGGAAGCAGCCGAGATTCAAGGCCGGCACCTGGCAGAAGCGTTCGCCGGCAATTCGGGCGACCCGCTGTGGCGGGAATGGTTGTTGCGTGATAAGACCAATGAGGTCTGGCAGTCGGTCTGTCTGACGCCGTTGCAGGGAAAGCCGGGCGAGAGCAGGCGCATCCTGGGGGTTGCACGCGACATCACTGACCGCAAGCGACAGGAGCGGGAGATGACCAAGGCCCGGGCCGACTTCCTCTTCGCCGTTAGCCACGAACTGAAGACCCCCCTCTTCCTGATGGCCTCGGCCCAGGAGTTGCTGGAGAGCCTGCCCGCAGAACAACAGGCAGGACGTTTCCTGGAGTACGGGGAAATCTGGAACCGCAACCTGCATCGCTTGCGCCACCTCATCGAGAACCTGGTGGACAGCCAGCGCAGCGAGGGGATGGGGTTGAAGATCACTCCCGTGCCCACTGACATCGGCGAGATCCTGCAGCAGACGCTGAAGGATGTGGAGCTGCCGGCCCAGCGCAAACGAATCTCTTTCCGCCTGCAACTGGATGAACTGCCGCTGATCCCCGCCGATGGGGAGAGCATCCACCGCCTCTTCGAGAACCTCTTGACCAACGCTATCAAGTTCTCTCCCGCGAACAGCGAGGTGGAGGTGAGACTCACGCAGCAAGAAGAGGAGGCCCTCTTCACTGTGCATGACTTCGGCGCCGGCATCGCCGCCTTGGAGATCCCCCAGCTCTTCCAGCCCTTCCAACGGACAGCCAGCGCCGACCGGGCTGTGATCCCCGGCGCCGGCCTGGGCCTCTACACCGCCAAGTTGATCGTGGAAGCGCACGGCGGCTCGATTGCCATGGAGAGCGAGCTTGGGAAGGGAACCAGCGTCGCGATCCGCCTGCCCATCCACTCCGGAATCATTGGGACATGATCAATTTTGATGGTTGGAAGCGATAATGCCTGATCTGAAGACACTGATGTACCTCTACCTCATCACCAATGCAGTCAACGCTGGCGCGGTGGCGATCATATTGAGTCTGAACCGGGGGCGTTTTGCCGGCATACTTTTCTGGCTGATTGCGCTGGCACTGCAGGTAGTCGGCTCAGCGTTGCTGCTCTTGCGCGGAATGGCGTCTGATCTCATCTCCATGACGCTTGCCAATGCCATCATATTGGCCGGTTTATTGGCGCTATTCATGGGGCTGGAGCGCTTTACCGGGAAAAAGAGCCGGCAAGCCCATAACTACGTCCTGTTAGCCATTTTCATTGCTTCGAGCGCCTATTTCGCCGTGGTCCAGCCGAATCTGACGGCGCGGGATACCGCTGTGTCCACGTTGTTAATGATCTATGCCTTCCAATGCTGCCGGCTCCTGTTGCGCAAAACAGACCCCAGCATGCGCTCGATTACACGTCTCACCGGGATCGTCTTCGCAGTGTACGCTGCCTTCAGTTTTGCCAGGCTCATTCTGAATATTATTTTCCCGGCGCAGAGCAGCGATTTCTTTCAATCAGGAGCCGTGAATGCGCTAACCATTACCGGGGGGATCGTGCTTACCGTTTGCCTTACTTTCAGCCTGGTCTTGATGGTGAACAGGCGTTTGCTGGCAGACGTCAAAGCTCAGGAAGAGAAATTTGCCACGGCCTTCCGATCATCACCCTTTGCAATTACCCTCACCAGGCCATCCGACGGCGCCATCTTCGAAGTCAATGAGGGCTTTGTGATTAACAGTGGGTATCAATATGCTGAAGTCATCGGCAAAACCACGCTGGGTCTGAACCTGTGGCTCCGCGAGGAAGACCGGCTGGCTGTTGTAAACGAGCTGGCGCAGGGTCGTGAAATACAGGCGGTGGAGTATCAGTTCCGTAAAAAGACGGGGGAGGTGTTAACCGGGCTCTTTTCAGCCAGCCTGGTTACGATTAACAACGAAACATGCATCCTGTCAAGCATAGGAGACATTACCGAGCGCAAGCGGGGCGAGGAAGCATTGCAGAAGAGTGAGGAACGATATCGCCTGCTCATTGAAAACGTGGGCGAGGGCGTAGGTTATGTTAATCCCGAAGAGCAATTTGTCTTCGCCAACGCTGCCGCTGAAGACATCTTTGGCGTGCCGCCCAGCGGCCTGCTGGGGCGCAGCTTAGACGAGTTCGCCAGTCCGGAGCAGTTCGCCATTATCCGTGAGCAAACGAAACGGCGCCGGACCGGCGAAAAGAGCGTTTATGAGCTTGAAATCAGTCGTCCTAACGGAGAAAAGCGAAACTTGCTCATAACTGCCGTCCCACAGTTTGACAGCCAGGGGAAATTTGTGGGCGCCTTTGGCGTTTTCCGCGACATCACCGAACGCAAGCGAGCGGAGGAGGCCCTGCGGGAGGCCAACGAGCGCCTTTTGCTGGCCATTGTCGCAGGCGGTGTGGGTATCTGGGATTTGGATGTTGTCAATAACAAGCTGACCTGGGATGACCAGATGTTTCGTCTCTACGGGATCACGCCGGATAATTTCGACGGCGCTTACGAAACATGGAAGGCGAGAGTTCATCCGGAAGATGTAGAGCGAGGAGACGCAGAAGTTCAGATGGCGTTGCGAGGCGAAAAGGAATTCGACACGGAGTTCCGCGTTGTCTGGCCGAACGGCGCCATCCACCATATCTGCGCCCGCGCCCGTTTGTATTGTGACGCGGCCGGCCAACCGACAAAACTGATCGGCACAAATTACGACATCACCGAGCGCAAGCAGGCCGAGGACTTGCTGAAGAGAGGTGAACAAAGACTCCGCAACGTCATCAATGGAACGAATGCAGGCGCCTGGGAGTGGAATGTCCAGACCGGAGAAACAGCATTCGATGAAAAATCTGCGGCCATACTCGGCTACTCCCTGGATGAATTTCAGTCTATCGGCTTCGAGACGTGGATGCGGCTGAAACACCCTGAAGATATGAAGGAATCAAATGAACTTTTGAGAAAGCATTTGCAGGGAGAGACAGAATACTACTCCTTCGAATCTAGAATGAAACATAAGGATGGTCATTGGGTTTGGGTGCTTGGTCGAGGCAAGGTCATTGAATGGGATGAAAACGGAAAGCCATTGCGGATTTTCGGTACGCATCTGGACATCACCGACCGCAAGCGGGCCGAGGAGGCCTTGCGGGAGAGCGAGGAACAGTATCGCACTTTGTTCGAGACCATGACCGAAGGCGTCGTCGTGCTTGCTTTCCCCGGATGGCCAAATCCTCCATGCCAATCCTGCGGCGGAACGCATTCTGGGGCTCAATCGCGCGGAAATCGAAGGTCGTCCATACAATAGCCCGGGGTGGGAGCTCCTTCGCCCCGACGGGACGACGATGCCGCCGGAGGAGATGGCCGCCATCTTTACGATAGGGGGAATTCGTTCCTTGAAGGCTGTCGAGATGGGCTTCAAACATTCGGACGGCTTCGTTTCTTGGATCAATCTCAACGCTGCGCCGCTCCTCGACCAGGCCGGGGAGCTGAAGGGCGTCGTCGGCGCCTTCCGAGACATCACCGACCGGGAGCAGTTGAAACGGGAAACAACCAAGAAGATCACCGGCCAGTTGACGGCCGGCATCGCCCACCAGATCCGCAACCCTCTCTTCATCATCTCTCTGTCGGTGCAGTCGATCGAGAAGAATCTTCCCGCCAAAGACCCCCAGCACAGGTTGACCCAGGCCATCCTGGACAAGGTGCATAAGCTGGACGCGATCACTGCCGACCTGGTCCACTTGGGCAAATACCACCGGCTGCAG
>JAPLHV010000252.1 GCA_026389455.1 Coprothermobacterota bacterium | reverse complement strand
TTCCCACTTTTCTCGGCCTTCCCAGCCCTCGAGATTCTAATCGTCTTTCCATGATCTTCTCGATTTGGTCCACAAGATCCGATCCTTCGCTACCCTTAGGACGAGCCGCCAGCCAACTTACCCCGTTGCAGCGATCTACGGCTCAAAAAATAAATCTGTCCCCTTTTCTCTCTTTGTAGCTTCAGGATGCGCCGGCTGGCATAATGGGTGCGGGCAGTCCCGGCAAAGGGCCGCATTTCTCCAAAAGGCTGGTTCCTATGAACGAAGATCTGGATGAACGACTGGATCAAGCAATAGACCGGCGCCTTTTCAGCGGCGAGATGGGAACGGCACGAAACCAACCCTCCTGCCATCGGTCCAGGCCCTTCTGGATAGAGTTGCTTCTTTGACCGGCAAGGGCTTCGAGTTCCGCGAAAAGAGAGAACTATCTAGCAATACTCCGCTTAAACTGGCCCGTGGTGGAATGCTTGCCCCCATCATCTATTTCAACCCCAAACATGACCAGACGATCAACCACCTGGTGGCGCATGAATGCGGACATGCCTTGCGAATGTGGGGTGTGCCCGAAGAGCAGAGGCTGATCCCCAAATCCAGTGAGGAAAATCACAAGACTGCCTTGTTGCAAATAGTGGAAGACATCCCAGAACTTGCCCAGAGCAGTCCTCCTGAAAAGCTGGTCGACCTGATCAATACACAGTATCAGGGTCTTGTGCAACAGCTCCTCAGCAAGCCGCCCGACATCATGATCGAATATTGGCTGTACGACGATTTTCCCGACCTCCGCCCTTACCAGCAGATCTCCCTTCAACGCCAGCGGATCAATGCGGTGAGGGGGCTCGATTCCGAGATCAGCAAGATCGCCACGGCGAAAATCATCTCAGCGTCCAATACCATGAGTTACTGTTATTTCCGTCTTGTTGGTCTGCATATCGGCCAAAACTTGGTCAGCCCCTACAGCGGCTCCGTCTATGTCAATAGAGGAAAAGAGCTGGCAGAAATCACCGCCAGGGAATACCGCAATGACTATTCGGGCGATATCGCCATGATTAACCGCTGGGCAGCCTTTTTCGAGCTGCAGGAATGGTTCAGTTGGACCGGCTTTGAGGATGTGCCCCCAGGCTATCTAGACACTGTCTAGAAGGAAAAGGAAGGGAACTGCTAGAATAACCCAATGGTGCAATTGTGAAGATCAAAGTTGTCGTTCATGATATGGCTAAAGGAGGAACCTGGACGGAAATCCCAGCTGCTCGAAACAGGGAAAACTGCGAATGGGAGGTTTCTAAGTCATGAGAACGTTCACGGCCTATGTAGAATGGGATCCCGAAACCAAGTTGTACGCTGGCCTAATCCCCGGAATTCCTGGCGCGCACAGTCAGGGAATTACTTTGGACGAATTGCAGCAGAATTTGAAAGAAGTCCTTAGTTTGTGCCTGGAGGAGCATCAGGGCTCTCTGGAGGATCTCCCTCACTTTATCGGCACCCAGCAGGTGGAAGTAGCGGCTTGACGCACTTGCCCGCCATCGATTGCCGAGCGATGGAGAGGGTATTGGTCGCGACCTGGCAAAACCACTGCTGCGAGAAATTCTCCGCGAGATTGACCTAACCCCCGAACAGTTGTCGGCTGAACTGCGGAAATAGCCAAAGGAGAAAGTAGACAGATTCAAACCTATCCTTGTTTGCTGCGTGATCTACACATTTTCATCCACAAGATCCGATTCTTCGCTACCCTTAAAATGGGTTGCCAGACAACTGCCTCCTTGGAGTGACCTACGGCTCAATAAATAAATCTGTCCCCTTTTCTTGATTATCTGTTTTGCCAGGTAGTGAGAACATCACGAAAATAGTTTCTTATAGCAATCATCAGGTTTCTGTGTTCTTCAACTTTAATAATTTCCACCCCTAGCTGTTCGGCATATTTATATACACTCGAATGTATGTTTGACGCTGAACTTGCAATTATCAGAGCTCTATTTGCCCGACAAACCCTTTTGTAATCTTTTGTAGTATCAATTTCATGGTTATTTAGCCATGCTCTTGGGAAATGTTTCGCGTCAACAACAACCGCTATTCCACCCCGACGCCGTTCAGCTATATGAAAATCCATTTTAAAGTTTCCATCTATATACGGTCCGGTGTGTTGAACATGAATTTCCCATTGATCCAGATTAAGAGCACGATTCAGCGATTCTTCTACGAGTTGTTCAAACTGTCTCCATTCCGTTCTGGCAGGCTCGCTTGAATAATCAATATCGTGAATATACCTATACATTTACACACCTCCTCTAAAAACCCTAATAGATAAATTTACCAGCCTGCGCGGATTTTGGCGCAAGTCCGGTGACATGATGGATTAGCTCAGAGTACAGCAACCGGCAGCGACTCTGCATCAGGAGTTACAGATCTCTTAAGAAATCTGTCATGGTGCCGAATGCGCTGCGGTCAGGCATGGATTATTCGGGTGACCAATCGCGGCCAACAAGGCGAACCGACATCTCGCGAGCCCGTGCTGCGCAGGCAAGGAAAAGGTTTGGCAATAATCCGGGGCGGTACAAGGCATTCGGGAAAAAGGATGTAAATTGAAGCATGGAATCCCTATAGGCGTAACTGCCAAGGCCATAGCCGAATGGCGCCTGGGCCAGCTCGATCGCGTTCATAGATAGCGCCAGCCTTACGCCGTCCGCGTCTGACTTTCCCGTGACCGGGAATGACTGCAAGAGAAGCAAGCCGTTGCCATAGCGCGGATGCGGTTGATCAGCCATTGCCTGGCAAAGGGATGATCGCTCACCGTACGGAAACTCCACGGTGAAACCTTCGTCACCTGCAGTCCCAAGCAAAGCAGGAGGCTGTTTCATATACTCTTCTACGACGTCCTGAAACTCCACAGAACCCCACCGGGATGGTTGCTGTCCCATCGGTGCTATCAGAATTGCTGCCACTTCGGCCAACTCGTCAGGCTCAGGCCGCATCCCGCTCTGAGGATGGCCAGTGAATGCTTCCTCGGCATTGAGGATCTTGGCCAGTTCTGACCCAACGGTTCTCGCCTCGTCAATCTGCAGGACAGCAGCAGTGCCAATCATTGGATTGATCCATCGTTCTATTTCTTCGTAGACCTTGACGAGGGAGCAAAGGCTCAGGCTTCGATGGCTTGGTTCATAAACTGGGCCTGCCATGGATGCGGATTGCATGAGAAGATCATTGACCGCTGCCAGGGCGCGATCACACAGATCGATTGAACGCAGGAGTTCAGTGCGAACAGAGACAAAATAGACAGTCTGTCCGTCTGGCCCCGGCTCCTCCCCGATGACCTCAATTCGTTGCGCGTTCCTATCGGCCCACCAGCAGAAGCCGCGCGGCGTGGGGGTCGACCATTCCTCATCGATCATAAGCTGTTCGGTAAACAGCCACTCCAGTGTGTGTTTTCCTGTGTTCATATACACCTCCCTCTGTGCTCAGCAACCTTGCTCAGCGACAAGCGAAAATCCGCCCGTTGCAACCTACATTACAACAAGGCTCCTTTTCGATATCTGAGCCCTTTTCTTAGCGGGCTCTTACTCTTCCCTTGGCGGTTTGTACTTGGTTTGCTCTGCCAGGTAGGGCTTCAGTCTCTCTGCAAGGATGCGGAAAAAATACCTTGGCACGCGGCCTCGCTCGATCAACTCTAGGAACTGGAAAAGAAGTTGGTCGGCCTCTCGTTCCGATAAGAGTTGGAACAGGCTGGACTGGGCAACGCTGGGTTGGTGCAAGAGTTCGCTCGATCTCAGCTGGGCATGTTGCCGCCTCTGGCTCATCGACTGGAGCGGCGCCTCGGTTGCCGCATCAAGCTCCCGGCGCTCCTCATGCTCATCCGTGCCCTGCCAGGAACGGATCATCAAATCTTGATCGATGTCCATCTCCCTGTCCTGCCGGACAACAAACCCCTCTTGCGCTATATCTTTCTCTCCTTTCTGGGGGACATCTATCTCCCTGTCCTGCTGGTTGCCCTTCTCCTTGTCTTGCCGGAAACCCTTCTCCTCTGCCTCGGCCAGTTCATCCACGCTCAGGCGCAGGTAGCCGGCGATCTTCTTGGCCATGGAAAGGGTCAGGCGGGTCTTGCCGGAGAGAATGGCGAAAAGGTTCTGGTAGGAGATCTCCAACTCCTCCGCCAGGTCTTTCAAGGATTTGCCCTTTTTCATCAGGTACATCCGTACTAGCCTTCCAAGGTCCGTCGGTGGATCTTGGGACAATCTTGGGTCACCCATTTCACTCTTCCTTTCCCTTGAAGTAGACGATAACTAGAAGGAATTGTCAATAGACTTGATGTATAATTGATATAGATGGCTGCCAACCGAGTTGTCATTAGCTTGATGCTTGGTATAAATGTGATAGTGATGGCTGCAAACAAGCTGATATTCGCTGATACTTGATAATGATGTGCTGGACGGCTGCCAACCAAGCCGGTATTTGTTTAGAGGAGGGAAATGCAATGGAAGACAGGAACGGGAAGATTCTCACATGGTTCCGGCCGGAAATGACCCCAGGGGATGTTGACCCCGGGAGGATGGCCAGCCCCAGCCCGCTGAAACCGGGAAAACTGATGGCTTATCTCAAGAAGGCGGGGTTGATCCCGTTCTTCCAAGTGGTGGAGGACTGGAACCCCCTCGGTCGCGAAGACTTGCTCCTGGCGCATTCGCCGGAATATGTCGATGCCTTTTTAGACGGGAAGGAACCGCTCTGCGGCAGCAACTGGTTGACCTGGACGCCGGGCCTGGCGGACAGTGTCCGCTACACAAACGCCAGCCTCTACCAAGCCATACGCTACAGCCTGGAGCATCCGGAAACGGTGGCTCTCAGCCCCACCAGCGGCTTCCATCACGCCACACCCGGTGCGGGGAGTGCCTATTGCACCTTCAGCGGGCAGGTCATCGCCGCCTTGAAGCTGTACCGCGAGAAAGGGGTCTCGGGAGCTTTCCTCGACCTGGACGCCCACCTCGGCAACTCAATCGAGCACAGCCGCGCCTTCGCCCCCGACCTGAACCTGGCCGTACCGATCTGGGCCAACATCAACCCGGCAGGGGAAGGCCAGCCTTACCTGGATGACCTGCAGCAAAAGCTAGAGATGCTGAAAGGGCAGATCCTTCAAAAGAAGATCCACTACGTCGTCTTCTGCCATGGGGCGGACTCGCACGAAAACGATCCCTACGGCGGTCAGTTGAGCACGGAGCAGTGGCTGGAGGCCAGCCGCATCGTCTATGGCTGGGTGAAGGAGATGGACACAGCCCGGGGGGCGCCCCTGCCGCTTTCCTTGTCCCTCTTCGGCGGCTACCAGCACATGAATTTCGTACTGGCGCTGCACGCCTCCGACCTGGCGATCTGCCTGGAGACCCTCTGCGGGGCGCAGACCGGCTTCCGGCCGGAAGAGCGGCTCCCGCAGGGGTTGGCCTGACAGCAGGTTCGCTCAGACCGGGAGGCGGGGTTCGGGGCGAGGTGAAGAGCCACTGAAGGAACCGGTTGAGGGGAGTGAGGGCAGGTCTGCGGCCTGGCGTGGGCCTGCCCGGTGGGAAGAACCAGGACAAACAAAACGACAAACAAAACAAGAAACGAAAGGAGAACGAAGATGGAAAAAGTGATCTTGAATGTACTGGAGGGATTGGTCCTAAAAGAGGCGCAAACCCACCGCAATCTGACAATCTTTCCCCTCTTTACCGAGGTCCCGGGTCCGGACTGCCTGACCCTGCGGGAAGCGCTGGCCCGTCACCTGATCGCCGTGCATGAAGTCAGCGAGGGAGGAAGCGTCCCTGAGCTGGAAGCCGAGAACAAGGGCGACTGGCCGGTGCTGCTGCTGGATGGGGAAGAACTGGCCGGCGCCAAGCAGAACCGGGTGCTGAACACCACCTTGCTGCTTTCCCCCCACAGCCGCCTGCGCATCCCGGTCAGCTGCACCGAACAGGGACGCTGGAGTTCCGTCTCCCGGGAGTTCCGCGATTCCGGCTATGTCATGTCGCCACGGATCCGTTCCAAGAAAGTAGACTCGGTCAGCCAGTCCCTGAAGGAGGAGCGGGGCTACCGCAGCAACCAGGGAGAGGTCTGGGAGGAAGTGCGCAAGTTGAGCGAAGAGAGCTTCGTGTCCTCCCCGACCGGAGCCATGCGAGACACTCTCCTCGCCAAGGAGGTTGATCTGGAGGAAGCCTTGCGCGCTTTCCCCTGCCTGGATGGGCAGAAGGGTCTGCTGGTGCTGCTGAATGGCCGGGTGGCCGGTTTCGACCTGCTCCCTTCCCCCGGAGTGTACTCTCAGTTGCACGCCAAGCTGACCAAGAGCTATGCCATGGACGCTCTCCTGGAAAAAGAACAAGCCGCAGGCGCCTCCAAAGAAATAGCCCTGGCTTTCCTGAAAGAAGCGGTTTTCGCCTTGGAGGAGACCTTCCCCTCGGTGGGGATGGGCCTGGACCACCGTTTCTCGGGACCCGCCCTGGCCGGTTCGGCCCTTAGCGTGGGTGAAAAGGTGGCGCACATGGCCTTTTTCCGCCTGGAGGGAATTGCCGAGAAGGCCGGTTCGATGGCCTCCATGCGCCAGCGCCGCTCCTACCGCAACCAGGGCTGATTCTCATATCTGTGACGATCCTGGCGACACTGGTCAATGTGAAGAATGGGAACTGACCCGATTGGCCCGAAGGAGGTGAGCGATGGCAACAGAACGAATTCGAATCGATTGGGAGATGAAACCGGAGATACCGGAATATACCGCAACAGACGATCTCGTTTGGTTTACCTTCTTCAATGTGGCGCAGAGAGCTTCTGGTTTCCCCACCGAGCTGAAGACAGCCCTCGAGAGGATAGGCATGGGCTTGGCAAAGGAAAACAGAGTGTCGGGACAGGACTATTACACAATGGTTTTAGTGCTGAAGAGATTGATGGAAAGCGGCTACAGGCCCTCTGAAACGGATCAAAGGAGCGGGGTGGAAATAGTGATGGGGAAGTTGGCCCAGGGCGGGTGATCTGTGGCAGTGCCTTCTCCGCCGGCAAGGGGGCTGAAAAAGAGGTAGCTCGCGGTTTGCTCAGTCATTCAAGAAAGGAAGTGAAAAAGCTATGAAGCAATACAAGATCAAGCATCTATTCAACGACAGTGACGGAAGTGATGGGTATACCCCCCAGGTGTGGTCAGGTCAAACAGAAGAGAAGGATCCGATTGCGATTCATTATAAATACGGGGAGTTAAAGGTCTTTATCGGTTCTGTGCTTGTGCTTGCAACGGAACCCAGTATTCACTTGCCGGGTGTTACTTCCCGCAAGATCAGCTCAGGCGCTCTCTACAAATTGCTGGAGGATTCCGGTTTGTTCGTAGATCTGAATCTGTTGGAATCCACTCTTCTCCCCCCGACGCAAAATGACTGAAGATACGAGGACCATGCAGGAGGGAGACAGCGTGAACACCGAAGGGGAGGCGCTCAATGACGAGGTCGAATCGCTAGACGAACAAGGAAGCTATGATGAGGCCGTCGTGGTGGCGAAGAAGGCGTTGCAGGTTGCCGAACAAGAGCGGGGATTCAACCATCCAGATGTGGCCACGAGCCTGAACAACCTTGCGGAACTGTACGACACCCAGGAACTGTACGGGCAGGCCGAGTCACTTCACAAGCGTGCGCTGGCGATCCGGGAGAAAGCCTTTGGCCCGTACCACCCCGATGTGGCCACGAGCCTGAACAATCTTGCGCTGCTGTACAAAGCTCAAAGCCAGTACGCGCTGGCCCATATCTTCTCCAAGCGTGTGAGTGCGATCTGGATGAAGGGTTTCGCCGCGGATCTCCACAAAGCGGCCATAAGCCAGAACGACCCCGCGCTGCTGGACCACGCCCAAAGTCATTCTGCTCAAGCTGTGCATCTCATCGCCGCCCTCAACGACGCCAAAGAGGATGTGCGCGAGGCCGCCGCCAGTGAGCTGGGGAAGATCGGCGACCCCTGCGCCGTGGAGCCTCTCATCGCCGCACTGAAGGACAGCCACTACCGTTTGCGCCATGCCGCAGCCTGGGCGCTGGGAGAGATCGGCGACCCCCGCGCCGTGGAGCCGCTCATCGCCGCACTTGGGGACAGCCTTCCGCCCGTGCGCGAGGCCGCTATCCATGTGCTGGTAAAGATCGGCACTTCTGCCGTGGAGCCGCTCATCGCCTTGCTTAAGGACAGTGACCGCCCTGGACACAGGGCTGCCGCCTGGGCGCTGGGACAGATTGGCGACCCCCGCGCCGTGGAGCCGCTCAACGCTGCGCTGGAGGATAGTGATTGGTTTGTGAGCCAGGCCGCCGCTGAGGCGCTGGTGAAGATCAACGCTTTTGCCAAGGAGCTCTAGGGAAAAAGAGCCATTGGGGACAGATTTAAATCTGTCCCCAATGGCCTAGGACCGGCTGAAGGCCGACTGGCCCCTTGGAGCGATCTGCGGCTCAATAAATAAATCTGTCCCCTTTTCTCTTGGAGCGATCTGCGGCTCAATAAATAAATCTGTCCCCTTTTCTCGCACTGCGCTCGCTCCCGTCTGGGAGGCTCTGCCTGGCAAGATTAAACCTTTGTAGACTTCGTGATGGGGGGGTCCAGTAAACTGATAACCTGCCGAAGATTCTCCTGGGATAGAGGTGGCTTCTCAAGAATAGCCGGATCAACCAAAATAGTCAGCGTAGCTTTCATTAACTGCAGGGCGGTTTCCGCATCTAGGCGATTCACCGGCATCATTCCGTGGGCTACGATGGACTGATTCCGGCTGTTAATAAGATCCCTCAACAATTCACGCGCAGAGATCGTCCGGCCTGGAGCGCCTTCGTTGATCGGAACCATCGTCTCCAACAACCTCAGGAACTGCGGATCCTGAAAACCAAACTCCAATATGCTGGCTGCGAAGTGCATTTTCAAGTCGTTCCGCTCCACCCCAATGCCTTTGGCTTGTAAATATGCCAATGCCGCTCTCACATTTCCCTGATTACGGCTTCGTTCCAGATTCGTTGGCTCGATCTTGTATTCCTCACGAAACCGCCAATAGAGCGCTCCCTCGTAACAGCGCCGGAAGCGGGCCAGGGTATCAGCGTAGTTGTACCGTTGAAAGCAGCGTTGCGCGTTGTAATAGATATCCCCCAGGTTCGCCTTCGTCTCCTTTGAACCATCCCGCTTCAGTTTCTCCAAGACCGAGAACTGTTTCTTCAGGAGCGGGGCGATACGACCCAAAGAGGTTTCTTTCTCCGTCTCAAGCAGCGCGTGGCGGAGCAGATCGCTGGCTTGGTCGTATTGGATCAGATCCCAGGCATGGTAGGCAGAGAAAACCTGCTTCAGGAAAAGCCCGCTGCTCTGACGCCAGGGATCGCAGGAAATCTTGGCCAGGTGTCCGAACTCGCCCGCGATCGCTCCGAATAGAGAATCGCTAAGGTTATGTTTGATGCGATCCAGGATGTTCTCTTCTTCCAAGTAGGTGGTCTGCAGGCGCGTGACCCGGTCACCCTTGTGAATTGGGTTGCGCACCTGCCATAGTGTGCAGCGAGGAAGGAGCCCGGCATTGGCCAGGATCGGCCAGATGCCCTTTAGCTGAGGCGTACCGGAAGAGCAGTTGGCATGCAAAGTGAAATCCTCGGAAAGTGTGCCCAGTTCATTAAGTACTTCGCTTACCAGCCGCCGAATGCTAGGCATGATTTGAAGATAGTCGGTGGGATCGGTCACAGAGATGGGGCGGATGTGGATCTTCATTTGAAGCTGGATCTTGCCGGTCTTTTGTTCCGAAACGAGGTAATCGGAGGTTTCCTGCGCTTGCTTGGTTGTGCTGTCCGCTGGCGCCGGCCCTTCGGCTGTGGGCATCAAGTAGAATAGATCCGGTTGCAGAAACCGGCACAAAGTCACAGCGGATCCTTCTTCCCCTGTCGCGTCCGAGTAGGGATCCTGCTTCCCGACGAACGAGAAGAGAACTTTCAAGCAGTGCCCTTGGACGGGAGAAGCGCCGGAGCGGCGAAGGCCATTCCATAGTGCAGCACCTGTGGATGCGAGGGGGCTACATCCGTAATCAACTGACCATACCAGGGTCGTACAGGTTCACTTTGGAATACGGCTCCGGCTTGTAACATGAGCAATGGCCGCTTAAATGGATTGGTGGAGGAAGCATAATCCTCTCCCAGCTTTCCGTATTTTACGCCCAGGCGATAAGAGCCATTGATTGGGTCGTGGGGAGCGGGGATGAAATTGGACAAAGCGATGAAGGCATTCGCCTTCGAGGTAGTCTCGAAGCGAGTCTCCTCGTCGACTGCCAATACAGAGAAGGAGCCCTTGCCTGTCGATTTCCGCTTACCCAAACCGGTTTGGCCAAGCAGCCGGAATAGGCTCTCTAATTTTCCTTCCCAAGAAGAGGAGGCGCGTACATAGACGCTGATGAAACCGATGGAAGGATCCAGCGCAAACTCGGTCTGCTCGAAGAGTTCTCCCTCCCCAGATGTCGTCCCACTGGAGCGGTCCACCTGATTATGCAATATGGAAAAGGTACGGAACGGCCGTTGGCAGGCGCTTCTTTGGCATTCCTGCCATAACTCTTGCGGGTCGACGGCATTCCCTGCAGCCAGCGACAGGAAGGCATCGATCGGAAGGTATCGCAGGCTTCTCCAACGCTTCCCCTCTTCCCCTCGAGCCAGTGCCTCTTCGCGACTCCCTCCCGCAACCTTCTCGATGGGAAGCAACGGCCGGGGAAGCAAATCCCCCGGGAACCCATTGGAAAGGATCAAGGGCGGCTCTTCCTGGTAGCTCTGTAGAAATTTCGTCAGTTCTTCCTCCCCATCATGCTGACGGATGATCCAACAGATGCCGCCGAAGAGCGTATCTGCGTCAAAAGGGGTCAGAAAAGTCGCGGATAAATGCAAGCGGACGCGAAATGTTCGCATCTCAGCTCAAGTCTCTCGAATCCCAAAATGGTACGCTTCGGGTGTCGATAGCATCGCAGTGTCCATCGCGACTCAACCTTGGCTGTTCTTTTCGGCGTTCTCCTCTGCGGGCCGATCTTTCACGATGGTCCGCTTCAAGTTCTCGATTTTGACCTTGCCATACCCGCGCGAGCCTGAACCGCCCAAGTAATCGGCCTGTAACAAATTGAGGCCCTCCATGAAAAAGTCCACGAGCTGTTTCTCGTTATCTCCCTCGAAGACCCGAAAGGACACCTCGAAGTCGAACTTCGCGCCGGCCGGTACCCGTTCCTGGGTCCGCAAACCCTTGTCTGCTGCGATACCGGTGGAACGGTTTACTGTGACCTCCGTTTTTATCTCAGAGAAATCGATGCCTTTCTCTTCCCAGGCACTGCGCAACCACGCCTCCGATTCCGGGGTGAGGCTGGCATCCCTCACCAGCAGGCGCGTGGGTCCCAAACTATGCCGCGTATTCTTGTGCGGCCCGAAGATGCGGCACACTAGGCAATCTTCCTGACCACAGCCACAGGGTTCGCCGCCCCGTAGCCTTTCAGTGCAGTGTTTCTGCTCCAGCAGGGAACGCAACTTTCCCTTCAACGAGGATCCGGGGATATACGGAATGTTAGTGATCGGATGACGCAGGATCGGGTTGTCCTGCCCCCCGATCTCGATGCCTTCTTTGGTCCCCCCAATCCGAAGACCCGTCTGGCAGTGGATCACACCAGTGATGACGATATATCGCTCCAATCGTTTCATATTTCCTCACCTCCTACTTTATTTTGCTCCAGGCCACCACGCACTCGAAGTGCTCCACAAATGCTTCGAAGCTCTGCGAGTTGCGGCTGGCCAGATCAACATTCTTCTCGATAAAACGCTCGAAATCGAAGGGGGCGATGTCGCGCTCGACCTGATAATGGGCATACGGTCGCAGCTTGTTAATTCGACTTTGGATCGCATCGAAATCCGTCCTGGCGGTATCCTTGATCGAGCGGACCAAACTGTAGAAACGGCGTAATGCAGCAGGTTTCATGCCCTTCGATTGCAGCACCTCGGCGACATGCTTGGCGTCATCCATATAGATCTCCGGCCGGATCTTTCCCTTCTCGTTAAAATACCCTCCGCGCAAATAATCGGCGCGCAGTGATATGGCTGGAGCGGAGCTTCCATAACCGCCTCCGGGTCGATTGCCTCCTCCTCGTGAAGAGCCGCCGTAGCCGGCATCATTGCGCCAGGCTAGGCGCCTCTTCCTCTCCCATGGCTCCGGGAGGTCACAAGAACCGATTCTCTGTCGTTCCAAGCTGATCACCTCTCTTTTCATCGCTTTGCCAGGATGGCAAACTTGGCCAGGAATTCCAAACGCAGGGCTTGCGGGTTGTCTATGCGCACCAGCTCCTCCAACCAAAGGCGCGCTGGATCCCCCTCAGGCAGTTTCATATTGCGGCGCAGGTCGTAGACAAGCAGAGGGATATAGCGCAGCGCCCGTGCCTCTTTGCGCAAATGATAGCGGGTTGCCATCTGCCCATAGGTCAGGAGCCGCCGCACCTGTCCCGAATTGATTTTTTCCTGTTTCAACCAGTCGGCCAGCTTCCGTCCCGTCTCCAGGGCAGGGAGCGCATCCCGCCACTTGAAAGTTGAGCCCAGGAAAACCAACTGGTCGCGGCTTGTCTGTGCACCGATTGTAGGCGTTTCCTTCGCTTCCTCCAGCGCCTCGTCGGCCAATGCCACCGCTCGGGACAAAGGGGTGCGGGCTTTGGCCAGCGCGATCCCGGCAGACAGCGTGAGGTTGGCATTGTCATTGCTAAAGCGATGGAACTCTTTCTGAATGTATTCAGCGAAACCGGTGATCTCGTCCCAGGGACCGATCAGGAACAGATCGTCCCCTCCCGAATAGACAGCATAGCAATACGAGAAGCGCGTCCGCAGCAACTGCTCCACCCAGCCCGAAAAGAACAGATCCAGCATCCGGCTGAGGGTGGCGATGCGCGAGACGCTGCTTCGGTCCTTATCGTCTCCTCGCAAACCCCAGGCAAAGAGGCTGCCCAGGCGATCAACGTCGGCCTTCAGATACCCTAAATACTTCCGCCCACCAGCACGATTGGCCAAGCAATCAAAGTAAAGGGGGTTGCCGGGCAAGGGACATTCCTCTTCGCATCCTATGCAATCCACTCGCTCATCACCATGGGCGAGAGGGATGAAGTTGGTCACATAGCGGAAGAGTGCTGGGTGCTGGGGAACCCCTTCCAGTTTAGAATCGTTTAGTTGGACGACCAAATAGGCGGGGAGCGAAGAGGGAGGCGGCTCGCGCCAAACTGTAAGCTGTACATCACCAGTGAGCGCGAACGCGACATCGCGGTAGGCAAACGGAGTAGCGCCGTGATGGAAAGCAAGGTAGCGAGCGTTGGCCAGTATTCCTCCCATTCGAGCGTCATCCCGGCAGGAGGAACAGATGCGCACACCCTTCTCGTCCTCTTCTCCCTTGCGTGCATGGCAACATTGGCAAATGCCTTCCGCATCACCCATCTCCTCGGGAATGCGGAAGGACTCGCTAAGCCAGGCGCCGTTCTCGGAGAGCACATCGTGCAAAGGAGCCAGCTTCTGCTTTGCCAACTTTTGCGCACATGCCTGAAAGACATCGCCGAAGGAGGAGAAAGCTCGACCGGAGAAGGCTACCTGGGCCAGGTTAAGAGACAACTGCCCCTGGAACCGCTCCAGGAAAGCACGGTTGGTCTGGGCAGCGATCTCCACTACCGCCTCCTCTGAACCCTCTATGTTCGGTACCAGTACGTAGAACTTCCCGCCCGAGGCCATCAAGATGCAACTGATCGGCAGAGAGAAGCGCTGGACCAGTTGATGGCTGATCGCTTCGGTCAGTGCGGACAAGAGCAGCGATCGAGCCCGCAGACGCTTGGCTACACCGCCTGCACCGATGCGCGAGATCTGGAATAGATACCGCTGAATGCCGGAAAGGTCGCCTACTACCAGGCGGAATTTCGATCGTTCCCCATCCCGGATGCTGTCTTCCCGGAAATCATCGCCAACTTGGTGGAAGCGGTACAAGCAGGCGGCGATGGCACTGGTGGTTCGCAAATGATCATACAGCGAGACATCCGGAACCTCCTCCTGCGTATCGCTGGGGATACACCAGGTCCATCGTTGCAACAAAGCCATGAGATGTGTATAGAGAACTTCCTCATTCTGCCGGTCGACCGTTGTCTCCAGATTTAGAAACTCTTCACCGAAACGGCGCAACTGGCTGTTCATTTCCCCTTCGCCCAATTCGCGGAAGTCTTCCGGAAAGGCGTGCAGAGGATCTAGTGGTTGCAGGCGATAGGCGCGCGGTGTGGGAAGGAGCGCTTGCAGTTGCAACCGGGCGAAGACCGAGGACAGTGGTACAGTGCGGAAATTCCGGCCCCGCAGTTCGCTATCCTCCCGTTCCGCGGAAGAGTAATTGTCGGCCGTGCTGATCAACATGGCCAAAGGACGCACTTCCGGTGAAGCCCCCTGTACGCGCAGCTCTTCCGGAAATGTTGGCGACTCGTGGTGTCTCTGTACCAGTTCAAGCAGCAAAGGAATATCCGTGGCGGGCTCAAAGATAGAAGACTTCGCCTGGATAAAGCGACGCGACACCTCGGGATGTTTGCCAGTAATCCGCAACGATCCAGAAGGATCCCCTCGTTGCAGGAACTTCCCCAGGTCGTGCAGTAAAGCAGCGAAAATAACGGTCTGGTATTTCCTGTCCATATTCACCCCTACTTATGCATTGCTCGTACTATAACACAACCAACTTCCTACAACTCAACAACGTGACTATCACAAAAAGCTTCTTCCCACCTAGCACTCCCCAAATCGCTGCCTTCCTTGCGCTGAAAATCACTTCCGCGCTCACTGGCGAAGCCGCCTCCTCCGAAGCTATCTTTTTTCCGGGACCATTCCCTCAGTCCCCTTACTCAGATCCTCCTCTTTCAGTCCCCTTATTAGCGGGGATGGGGATGCAACTTTGACACCGAGACCGTAGGCAAGCAGTACAGCATCAGATTCCAGTCCCCTTATTAGCGGGGATGGATGGGGCTGCAACTTGAGAAGATAACATAGGATAGCACCATATCAGGTTCTTTCTCATTTCAAGTGGGTAGCCTACCAGCCTGTGGCAGCATGTCTGGCTCAGCTTCCCTGTCATCAAGGCGATGATGATCTAAAAGAGTCTGGTCAGACCTGGGACCGCCGCACCCCAGTGCGGCTCCTGTTCACATGGATCCACCGTTCACATGGATCCACCGAGCCGCATCGTCTTCCACGACAAAGTGATCTTCACCAAAGAGAGCCCTTCAAGGGGTTCGACGAAATCCTCCGGCAGAGCGTTCTGTGTTGAAGTGGGGCAGAAAACCACGGGTGTACAATCTTTGCAGTGGTTGTTCTTCGGGGCAGTTGTCTTCCCTCACGCCACTGCTGATGCCGCACTGGGGTGCGGCGGTCCCAGGAAAGCTAATGACCCCAGAGATCTCGTTTCCTTTAGATTGCTTTACCCACTCATTTTGAGAAAGAACCGTATGATGTTTAGTTTCAGTCCCCTTATTAGCGGGGATGGGGATGCAACGGCGCTGTCATTTTCGCTGCGATGGTACAGGTAACAGGTTTCAGTCCCCTTATTAGCGGGGATGGGGATGCAACTCAAACGCCCGCTGGGGCTGGATTCATGGTGAGTACAGTTTCAGTCCCCTTATTAGCGGGGATGGGGATGCAACGCTGCGGCAGGAAGCGCCCTGCTCCAGTTTTCCGTAGTGTTTCAGTCCCCTTATTAGCGGGGATGGGGATGCAACGCCGATCACCGAACCATACCTCACCGACACAAACGATGTTTCAGTCCCCTTATTAGCGGGGATGGGGATGCAACGGACTTGGTTGCTCTTCACGGTGAGGGGTGGATCAGAGTTTCAGTCCCCTTATTAGCGGGGATGGGGATGCAACCGTTCCACCGGCGAGCGAGCCATGCGGAAGAGAAGATGTTTCAGTCCCCTTATTAGCGGGGATGGGGATGCAACACCGGTTGCTCCGTTCCGGCAAGCTCCAAGCGATCAGTTTCAGTCCCCTTATTAGCGGGGATGGGGATGCAACCCGAACTCGCTAATGGCATGACGGAAGCCGGAACAAAGTTTCAGTCCCCTTATTAGCGGGGATGGGGATGCAACGGAACTTATATTGGCCACCCGCAGGAGAGCGACTGCGTTTCAGTCCCCTTATTAGCGGGGATGGGGATGCAACCTACCAGGGGATGGACTCTTCTCCAAACTAAGCCGAAGTTTCAGTCCCCTTATTAGCGGGGATGGGGATGCAACTTGAACCTTATCCCGTTCCTTCGTAACTGATTTTTCACTGTTTCAGTCCCCTTATTAGCGGGGATGGGGATGCAACAGATGACTGTCACCTATCCGGAGTCCTACCTACCGTGGTTTCAGTCCCCTTATTAGCGGGGATGGGGATGCAACTCTCTGATAGACTGACCAGATCGGCTTCCTTCTTCGCCGTTTCAGTCCCCTTATTAGCGGGGATGGGGATGCAACGACGGAGATAGACCAACTTGCCCAGGGCTTCGAGGCGTTTCAGTCCCCTTATTAGCGGGGATGGGGATGCAACAGCCAGCGCGGCTATGATCACAAGTGGAGAAACTATGGTTTCAGTCCCCTTATTAGCGGGGATGGGGATGCAACGCCGTTACCTATGCCAAGATGCAGCACGTATCGGCCAGTTTCAGTCCCCTTATTAGCGGGGATGGGGATGCAACCGGAGCGATAGGATAGGAATCGTTGTAGGCAGGCCAATGTTTCAGTCCCCTTATTAGCGGGGATGGGGATGCAACCCCGCTTCTATGTCTGGGCATGGGCCAAGAACAAAGTTTCAGTCCCCTTATTAGCGGGGATGGGGATGCAACCAAACTTGGTCTTCCAGGTCCGGACTGTAGCCTAGGGTTTCAGTCCCCTTATTAGCGGGGATGGGGATGCAACATCGCTCTCTACCTCCTTTTTGGAGACAGGGAGCCGGGTTTCAGTCCCCTTATTAGCGGGGATGGGGATGCAACAGCAGGAGAGAATCGACACCAAGGGGGCGGCCGACCGTTTCAGTCCCCTTATTAGCGGGGATGGGGATGCAACTCGGCGGGTATAGAACAACAGTTTGGTAAACATGATCGTTTCAGTCCCCTTATTAGCGGGGATGGGGATGCAACGCCGAAAGGTTAGCCGGGGCGAAAGCCCCACAATAGGGTTTCAGTCCCCTTATTAGCGGGGATGGGGATGCAACTCAGAAAGGAAGGAAGCAGATGCCCACCGACAGCAGGTTTCAGTCCCCTTATTAGCGGGGATGGGGATGCAACTTCACGACGTTGTGACGGCTGGCGGTGTGGACTACCAGCGTTTCAGTCCCCTTATTAGCGGGGATGGGGATGCAACTGGTCGAAGGCGAAGTGATGACCGTTGGGGCCAGAACGTTTCAGTCCCCTTATTAGCGGGGATGGGGATGCAACCAGGATGACTGAGACGGTTCAGGAAGAGGGCGAGTACCGTTTCAGTCCCCTTATTAGCGGGGATGGGGATGCAACACCACTACTTCAGGGTTGGCGTCGTCCAGGAATAGAAGTTTCAGTCCCCTTATTAGCGGGGATGGGGATGCAACCCGGGTCGTCTTCCCGCCCTCGCACGTCTCCCGGTAAGTTTCAGTCCCCTTATTAGCGGGGATGGGGATGCAACATGATGAAAGCAAACGCTTGGAAGGCAGCGATAAGGTTTCAGTCCCCTTATTAGCGGGGATGGGGATGCAACACGGGATAACCAGACAACAAACGAGTAGCAGGATTACGTTTCAGTCCCCTTATTAGCGGGGATGGGGATGCAACTTGCAACTCGTTCTCCTTCTGGGGCTTTCGCCCCGGTGTTTCAGTCCCCTTATTAGCGGGGATGGAGATGCAACCTAAAAGTCGCCCAACTCCCCCACTCTGGAAAGAG
>JAPLHV010000225.1 GCA_026389455.1 Coprothermobacterota bacterium | reverse complement strand
TAACCAGCGGGAAATGGACTATGGAAGCATATAGCCCCCGGCAGGGTGTCCCAGCCGACATCTTGCAAGGCTTCCATGCCATGGATCGGCATGAGATCGGCCAACCCCCCAAGGAGACAGTTTATTCCGCATGGACGCTTGGCTCATTCGAGATGAGCTGGAATTATCTGGGACAGAATGCAATCTTGGGACAGGGAACTCTGATCTCCCCAATGATTTCCTTGGCTTCCAAACATCAAACTTTGTACGAAATAGCCCCCGGCAGGGAGCTACGATCGAAGTGATCGGAAAAGGAGGTAGTGCTGTGTCAGTAAAAAGAAACTGGAATCGGACCTATCAGGTCGGGGTGATCCTGCTTGCTGTGTGTCTCCTGGCCTCGTGCGTAGGCCCGACATCGGCACAGCAGACCCCCATCGCCACGAACCCCTCGAGTGCGCCGCGCGCATCCGAGACGGCCAGCATCGCCAGCAATGAGCTGTTGCTGGTGGATCAACTGCTCTTGAACGGGAAGTTCGAGGAGGCAGTGCTGAAGTTGCAAGCCCTGCAGCAACAGGATCCCGCCAACCTGCAGATCCAGGAGAAGCTGCGCAAGACCAACGCGGAATGGAAGTATTCCGAGGCTCGCCTGTTGATGTCGGCCGGCGGGTACGAGGAGGCGATTAAGAAGATCAAAACCGCTCTTGACTTGAACCCCCTCGACGAGCGCCTACTAGCCGCGTTAGACGAGGCCTACCTGGGCTTGGGAAGAAAGCACATCTCCTTCCTGGATGCAGCTCGAGCCAAAGAAGCCTTGTTAGCGGTCACCCACGACCAGAACCTGCGCTTACAGGCCCAATCGCTGCTGACCTTGGACGTGCCGGCCATCGAGTACACCAAAAAGGGGTACGAAGCCTTGCAGGGCGGGAATTATACCATGGCGTTGGGTTACTTCAAGGCGGCGCTGCAGTTGAAACCCACCCTGGAGCAGGCCAAGTCCGGCTTGCAGTCTACCCAGTCGATGGTCGCCTCGCGACCCACCCAGGCGCCTGTCGCGACTGAAGCGGCTCCCGAGCCGTACGTCGCTCCCGAGCCGTATTACGCTCCCGAACCGTACTACGCCCCCGAGCCTGCGCCGGAGCCCAGCAGCGCCCCCGCCACCGAGGCGCCGGTTGATACTTGGAACAAGCCGGACCCCACTGTCAACCCCGACGACTGGTCGAAGTTCAAGACCTGGATGGATACCGACTTGAATCGCCTGCTGGAGGGAACCTCGATCAACCAGAACCCGGGTCTGCAATACGAGACGATGACCCTGGGCGAGGATCCCCTGGCCTACGATTACCTTGCTGATTCGGATTACGCCGGCTCTCTCTATCTAACTGCCATTCGCATCTACGGTGAAAGGGCCATGTTGATTGCCAGCGAGATCCCAGGTCTGCTTCCCTTCCCTAGCCTGGGCGACCCCTTCCACCAGACTGCCCTTCAACGACTGTCCCGTCTCGACCGCGACCTGAACTTCGTCATGGAAGGGGTCTCGCCCCTCCTGCCCCCGACCCGCTTCAAAGCGGTTCAGCAGAACTTAATGATCTTGATCAACGCTAGCAAGGCTACTCTTGATGCCTTGCGCGTCGGCGGAAGCGGAGCCAAGGCCTCGGATGAGGGCCTGCTGGAGAAATCGCAGGCCTACGTCGATTCCTTCAGCCAGGTAACTTCACGCGTCCTCCCGGTGACTTGGGACAATATGCCCAAGTGGGCGCAATTGAAGAGGTATTACATCGAGACCGGTCTTTATGCCTATCTTTTGAAGAACACTGCCGACGACTATCAGAACCTGATGCCCCTTCCCCAGGTCTACGGCACCGACAAACCGGCTTACTCACCGGCTCAGACGCTGGAAGACCTCAGCGTCCAACTGGCATCCAACAACGGCACTCCCAAGCCGGACGATGTGGCCAGCTTCACCGTGATCATCCACTACCGCCCGGCCACCTACAATCCCTTCCTCCCTCCTTCCCCGAAGATCGGTACAGTGAAAGTATCTCTCCCGCCTGATGTCAGCATTACCGACCCAGGTGGCGGCTCCTTCACCGTGGAAGAAGGGGAGAACCGCCTGGTTTGGGAGAATCTTCTCCTGCAGCCGGAAATTCCGTTGACCTCGACCACGCCGACCAGCTATGTGCCGGTGAACAACAACCGCACTTTCATGCTGAAGTTCGACGCGGCTTCCCTCGGCAAGGATCTGAATTTTAAGGCTTGGTTGAGCGTAGCCAGCAAAGTGGAGTCGACTGAGACCTACACCACCTTCGCTGCCTCCGGTTCCCTCTCGGCACGGATCGGGGTGACTGCCGGCAAGCCGAACCCGGGGGAAACTATTGAATATATTTGCGAGGTGGTCAACGGGGGAGCCAATACCCTTCCCTTCGATTTGACCATCCCTATTCCCCAATACTTGGATCTAGTGGACATGGGGAACCCGCCTGCCGTCCAGGTCTATTCCGGCGGGGCAGCCCTGCAGTGGGCTGGTCAACTGATCTACCCAGGCAGCACGTCCTATTTCCGTTTCCGCGCCAAGGTGCAAGCCAACGCCCCCACCGGGGTGAGCATCAGCACCTTCGCCACAGTGCAGCAGAAGAGCCAGGAAGAGTATGTGGCGGCCTCCGCTTTCTCCACCTACACAGCGGTGGGGCCCCTCTCGGCGCGAGTGGGAGCGAGCCCCAGCAATCCCAAGCCCGGCGGGACGATGACCTACAGCGCCCAGGTGGTAAATAGCGGCGCCTCTGCTGTTGACTACGATCTGCGCATCCCCCTGCCGATCGGCGTGATCCTCTCCAACCTGGAAGCGATTACCCCGAAGCCAACAGTGGTGCAGCAAGGCAACCGGCAGGTGCTGGTATGGCAGGGGATGCAGGTCGCCGGAGCACAGACCGGCAATTATTCATTCAGTGTAAACGTGCCCTCCACCATGCTGGCCGGGACCGACCTCTCCATTTTTGCCGACATCCGCTTCGGCGTGACCCAGTACGAGCCTGTTTCGACCTTCACTACCCTCACCGCCAGCGGATTTCTCGCTGCCCGCTTGGGGGCCAACCCCAGCAACCCCCGCCCGGGAGATTCAGTCGCTTACACGACGGAAGTGGAGAACCTGGGCCTCGACCCGATCTCCTTCAGCCTGTTGGTCCCGATTCCACTGGGCATTGATGTGACCAATCAGGGAGGCGCCCTGCTCACCACCACCCCCAGCGGTCAACCTGCGCTGCTCTGGCAAAACCTGTCCATTCCCGGCAACAGCAAACAATCCTACCTCTTCCAGGCTGCTGTCCCCATCGATACCCCCTTCGATACCGATTATGCCACCTTTGCTCAGTTACAAGTGGCTTCTGTTCCCTACTTTCCTATCCAAGACTTGACCACCTGGACCTCAACCGGCCCCCTCACGGCGAGGATCGGGGTGGATCCTTCCAACCCGCGTCCGGGCGATCTGATTTGGTACACCTGTGAAGTATTAAACACTTCCGGCGTTGCGGCGCCCTTCGACCTGACCATTCCCCTCCCGCCGCTGACTACCCTGACCCAGGCCGATCCACCGACCGGAACCATCACCACGCCAGAAGGCTTAGCGATCCGTTGGGGCAGCCT
>JAPLHV010000023.1 GCA_026389455.1 Coprothermobacterota bacterium | reverse complement strand
GGGATCGCCACAACGAGATCGATGTGGTGGCGATCCATGAGGGTGATCACATCCTAGGGGTCGGAGAATGCAAATGGTCGATCCATCCGGTGGGAATGAATGTGCTGGAGAACCTGAGAGGAAAGACAAAGTCGCTACTCCGGGACGAAGACGATTGGAGAATCCACTACTACTTGTTCGCCCGGTCTGGATTCACGCCGGAATTGGAAGCCTATGCGAAGAAGGAAGGCGTGCATTTGATACGGTTGGAGGAGATGATGCAGGTCTTTTAGGGTCTTTTAGGGACGTTGTTCAATTGTCAACTAACCCTCGATGATCCTCATCAGCACGGGACGTTCTCGTATCAGACCTTCTCCTCGATTCACAGCGACGCTGGACTCTTAATCCGAGAAATGGGGGGGACTGGCTCGTTTTGAAGTGCGGCGTGTAATGCAAAGCATGAGATTCAATAATTTTGAGATCGTCATCGAGAAGGAACCTGAAGATGAGGGGTATTTGGCTTACTGTCCTGCGCTGCCAGGCTGCTTCAGCGACGGTCTTACCATCGAGGAAGCCCGGATCAATATACGGGAAGCCCTTCAACAGCATCTCACCGTTCTGCTGGATCAAGGAGAGGAAATCCCGCAGAGAGACTCCATCGTCCATGTAGAGGAACTGTCGGTCGGAATTCCGTCGTAGCGAGGCTCCCTCAACTCACCGCGCGGGAGCTCATTTCTTTTTTGGCCATAGCTGTACAGGAATTGTACCAGCAAACGGCCACCCCGCACCGCGAATCCCACTCAGTGGCCGGGGTGGCTCTCCAGGAACCAGCGATAAGAACGCGCGATCCCCTCCTCTAGGGAAGTCGTTGCCTTCCAGCCCAAGGCCTGGATGCGGGAGACGTCCAAGAGCTTGCGCGGGGTTCCATCCGGCTTGGAGGGGTCGAAGGCGATTCTCCCTTCGAAGCCCACAATGCGGGCCACGGTCTCGGCCAGCTCGCGGATGGTCTGCTCTTCCCCCGTGCCGACATTGATAATCTGAGGATCCTCGTAGGTATCCAGGAGGAAGAGGCAGGCCTCGGCCAGGTCATCGACGAAGATCCCGTTCCCCATAGCGCCACTTCTTCCACCCCGATCTGCTTCGCTTCATGGAAGCGGCGGATTAAGGCGGGCAGCACGTGCGAGGTCTGCAAGTCATAGTTATCGCCCGGGCCATAGAGGTTGGTGGGCATGGCAGAGATAAAACGGCTGCCATATTGGCGATGGTAGGCCTGGCATAGTTTGATGCCGGCGATCTTGGCCAGGGCATAGAACTCGTTGGTTGGCTCCAACAGCCCTGTCAACAGATGCTCTTCTTTGATCGGCTGAGGAGCGAATTTCGGGTAGATGCAGGAACTGCCCAGGAAGAGCAGCTTCTCCACGCCATTTTCAAAAGAAGATCGAATCAAGTTGGTGTCGATCATCAGGTTGTCGTAGAGGAAGTCTACCGGATAGCTGCTGTTGGCCATGATCCCACCAACCCGGGCCGCGGCGATGATCACGATCTGCGGTCTCTCGGCAGCTAGGAAAGACTCTACCTCTGCCTGTCGGCGAAGATCCAACTGATTTAATGGTCTGACCACAATTTGATGAAATCCCTGCGCGCTCAGCGCTCGATGAATCGCGGATCCCACCAAACCACTGTGGCCTGCGAGATAGAGTTTAGCGTTGCGGTCAATCATGGCATTCGATGGTGGTGGTCTTGTTGGCTGTCCAGTCGATCCCCTTCCGCTCCAGGATCCGCATCCCTTCTCCGGGGGACTTCAGGCCAATCGACTCCAGGTCGTAGTCAACCATGATCGGCACCAGCTCCTCGAAGGTGACCCGGGGGGTCCAGCCCAGTGCCTCGCGCGCCTTAGAAGCATCGGCCATCAGCATCACTACTTCAGTGGGGCGGAAATAACGAGGGTCGATCTGGACGTAGCGCCGCCAGTCCAGTCCGGCGTAGGCGAAGGCTCGCTCCAGGAACTCCTTCACAGAGTGGCTCTGGCCAGTGCCAATGACGAAGTCCTCCGGCTTCTCCTGCTGCAGCATTTTCCACATCGCCTCCACGTAATCGGGGGCGAAGCCCCAGTCGCGCTTGGCCTCCAGGTTGCCGAGGAAGAGGGCGCTTTGTTTTCCAGCTTGAATCTGGGCAATGGCCCGGGTGATCTTGCGGGTGACGAAGGTGCCGCCGCGACGAGGGCTCTCGTGGTTGAAGAGGATTCCGTTGCAGGCGAAGAGGTCGTACCCTTCCCGGTAGTTCACTGTCATCCAATAGGCATAGACCTTGGCGGCAGCGTAGGGACTGCGGGGGTAGAAGGGGGTGGTCTCGCTTTGAGGGGGCGGGGAGGCGCCGAACATCTCGCTGCTGGAAGCCTGGTAGTAGCGTGTCTTCACTCCGCTGCGGCGCACTGCTTCCAGCAGGCGAGTCGTGCCCAGGCCGGTGACGTCGCCGGTGTACTCCGGCACATCAAAGCTGACCCGGACGTGGCTTTGGGCGCCCAGGTGGTAGATCTCCTGGGGCTGCAGGTTGTACACCAGTTGGGTCAGTTGCCCGGCGTCGGCCAGGTCGGCATAATGGAGGAAGAGGTGGGTTTGAGGTTGGTGAGGGTCTTGGTAGATGTGATCAATGCGGCCGGTGTTGAAGGTGCTGGCCCGGCGGATGATGCCGTGGACTTCATAGCCTTTATGGAGCAGGAACTCGGCCAGGTAGGAGCCGTCTTGCCCGGTGATGCCGGTGAGCAGTGCAGTTGTCATAAGCTTGTTTCTCCCCTTCTTCAGGATCTTCTATGCTCATATCCTACCCCAAGGTCTTCAGGAGAAGCCAGTTCTCAGTTCATCATGGTTCGCGAACGGGATGACTGTAGCAAGCACCTCTTCGTTGTCATCTGTACCCCCTCCTCCTCAGCTAATGTTGCCCAGCACGCCACCAAGGTGATTCCTGCCGCCCACGTGCCGGTTATCAACGAATCTTTGGAATTCAGGGGAATATCTTTAAGATCTTCTCCCTGTCCGACTTGCCGCAGGCCTCGGGCAGGGTTATTATTTCTAAAGGAAAAATGATCACCAAGTCTGTTCCTGAATGCACGGTAGCTTTCATCGGTAGACAGAGTCTGTACTGTACGATCCGACGTTATAGGTTCGATGGAAAGGAAAGGCAATCAACTAGATGATTTACGGATTGAAACTTCACGTGGAACGCTTAGAGGATGGCGGGGATTACCACTATTTAGCTACAAGCCCCGACCTGCCAGGTCTTCTTGTAGCGGGAGATTCCCCGGAGGAGTGCATCACCATGGCGCCACAGGTGGCATCCGCTCTTCTGACTTCCATGCTGGAAGCAGGAGATCCTCTTCCAGCTCATCTGCAAGAGGTGAAAGATTTGCCCTTCCAGTCCTCGGTCCTCGTTGAAGTGTGAAGTATTTAGAGCTGACAAGGAAGTTGCGACAACTTGGTTGCCAGTTCACACGTCACGGAGCGGGTAGTCATGAGATCTGGCGGAATCCAACTACGAACCTGCAAGTATCGATCCCATATCACCGCTTGAAGGACATCGGACCTGCATTATTGGCGAGGATACTCAGCCAATTGGGCATTTCTCGCAAAGACTTCGACCATAAGTAAGTTATTCTGTAGAGGGCCGGCTCATGTGCGGGGATTACTTCCCTCACACACCATGGCACGGAACGGTTCCCCGCTCCGGTAGACGGCATGAGTCATCAGCCACAACTTGCGCTCCACTGCCATCCTTCGCGCCCCCTCTTGCCATCCTTCGCGCCCCCTCTTGCCATCCTTCGCGCCCCCTCTTGCCATCTTGAGCACCCCTCTTGTCATCTTGAGTGAAGCGAAAGATCTCCTACCAGTAATTCCAGTAGGATAGACGAGGTTGAAAGAGAGAAAGGAAAGAGAGAAAGGAAAGAGAGAAAGGAAAGAGAAAGGAAAGATGGAAAAAGAGAAGCAGGAAGGACGACGAAAGATCTGGGCCATTGAGCCCGCAGGCTAGTCTGTCCACTGCTTCCCGA
>JAPLHV010000194.1 GCA_026389455.1 Coprothermobacterota bacterium | reverse complement strand
GGCACACCCCACCCCTTCGGCGGGACGACCGGCACGATGGGCACTTCCAGGATGCGGGCCAGCTTCTCCCAATCGACCGGTTCTCCCTCCTCCAGGGCCACATCTCCGAATGTCCCTGCCACCAGGAGGGGCAGGTCAAGCGCCATCAAGGCCAGGAGAAGGGAGAGATTGCGCGGCAAATGGGTGGCATCCAGGACGGCTACCACTAGATCAGGGGCCTCTCTGCGCAGCTCTTCCCAGGTCAACGCCTGATCAGGGGAGAGGGTCTCCAGACCGTAGACGCCAGGCAGGTCGATCAGTTGGTAGCGCAACCCCTGCTCCTGGACAGTGCGACGGGTCACTTCCGCGGTCACCCCAGGCAGATTGGAGGACTCCACGCAGGCGCCGCTCAAGCAGTTGAAGAGGAGCGATTTACCGGTGTTAGGGTTTCCCACCAAGGCCACCCGAGGCAAGCTTCCCCCCTTGTGCGCAGGAACGCCCTTCATCCCTCGATGGGCAGGTTCAAAGGATCGATCCGCACGGCGATCTTGCGCAAGAGATCTTCCCCCAGAGAATAGCGGCACCCTTCTACCGAGATCAGCCGCGTGGCGCTGAAAGGGCCCACCTCCAGCACTTCCACGCGAGCACCCGGGAGGATTCCCAGGGAAGCCAGGTAGCGTAGGAGATGACGTTCCTCCTCCTGGATACGGACGATGATTGCGTTCACCCCCTTGGCCAGTTCGGCCAGTGTGGACAGTTTCTCCGGTACAGCGCCCCCTTCCCCCGGGATTGGGTTGCCGTGCGGACAAGTTTGGGGATGCCCCAGACGACGGTCCAGCGACTCCTCCATTTCCGGGCTCATCCCGTGTTCCAGTCGGCAAGCCTCATCGTGAGCCAGGCCCCAGTCCATCTCCAGCACGTCCACCAAGAGGCGCTCCAGCAAGCGGTGGCGGCGCACCACGCGCTGGCCGAGGTTCCTTCCCGCCTTGCTCAGGCGGTAGCGGCCCCGTCCCTGGCTGCTCAGATAGCCGTCTTCGACGAGGCGTTGCAGCATCTCCGAGACGGAGGGCGGGGAGATGCTAAGACTGTGGCTAAGTGAAGAGACCGTAGGTGGCTGACCCGACTCCTCCAGGTGATAGAGGGCTTCCAGGTATTCCTCGGCGCGTTCGGTGACAATGGTGGCACCTTTTATTTCGGTCATCCTAAATAAAATTATTAGGGAAGCCTAATAAATTGTCAAGGTACAGCTCAAGCCGTGAAAGGATGGCAAGGGAGAGGTTCCGCCTGATTGACGGTGGGGCGATGACGAAGCGGCCTTTCTGGCCTATAATCAAGGTGACCATGGAGGTAAAAGTGACCATGATTGACCTGCATAGCCATCTCCTGCCCAGCCTCGACGATGGTCCGAGCAGTTTTGAGCAATCCCTGCAGTTGGCACGACAGTCTTGGGAAGACGGTACCACCGTCATCGCCTGCACGCCCCATTGCGCGGAAGGGATCTGCCCCTCCCAGGAACGCCTCGGCGAAACCTTTGCCATGATTAGAGAGGCTTTGCCGGCGGCCGGGCTGCGGGATCTTACACTGATCTCCGGCGCCGAGCTGATGATCAGTCCTGCCCTGGCCTCTTTCCTGGAGCGCCATCCTTACCTGACCTACGGGGGATTGGGGCGATACTGCCTGGTCGAGCTTCCTCTGGTGGATTACCCCCTCTATACCGGACGGGCGCTCTTCGACCTGCTCGTCTCCGGGATCCAACCGATCCTCGCTCACCCCGAACGAAACGCCCGCTTGCAGCGAGAGCCGCACCTGGTGCGTCAGTTCGCCGAGCGCGGAATCCTCTTGCAGGCCAACGCCGGCAGCTTCCTGGGTCATTACGGCCATAAGGCGGAGCGGTCCGCCTACGAGTACTTGCGTCGCGGATGGCTCTCGATGATCGCCTCGGACGGACACAACAGCAACTCCCGCCCTCCGCTTTTATCCAGCGCATTGAAGGCGGTGGGCTGGACCACCCCCACCCCGGGGCTTCCCCAACCATTCCCATGACACCCTGCCGGGGGCTATCAAGCTGCCGGGGGCTATCAAGCTGCCGGGG
>JAPLHV010000192.1 GCA_026389455.1 Coprothermobacterota bacterium | reverse complement strand
TACGCCGAGGAGAAGCATATCCCTACCGCTTTAGTGTGCTTCCCCTCCAAGCAGCTCTCTGTGACCTTGGGCAGCGGCAAGGACCACTTTTTGCGCCAGATGGAAGGGTTGGCCCGAGCGCAGTTGGGGGAAGGCGAGCTGCTGGCCGGGATGCGAGAGGCCGCCCGTCAATTGCCCTGGCAAAGCAACCTGATCCTGATCTCCTCCCTGCTGCCGCGCGAGCTGGTGATGCGATTGGCCGAGCTGCATCGGCGGACTCAACACTTGACCCTGTACCTGCTCTACGAAGGCTCTTTCCTCCTTCCGGGGGAGAAGCCCCGCCCGTCCTGGCTTTTGGATCCCCAGGAGGTGGTCGAACTGCGCCGCAGCTCCGCTCTACTGGAAGCACAGGGGGTGCGGGTGCGCCTGGTGGGGGGGAACGACCCGCTCTCGGTCGTGGTCTCGTGAAGAACTCCTTCTGCCTGACCGCGGTCTAATGAGAAATGCCTCATCTTAACAACAGCACATCCAACGGCAACCTGCTGCCGGCAGCGCCGCCCAAAGCCGGCTTGGCCGGCTTGGCTCTTCCTGTGGCGCTCTGCTGTCTGTTCGCCGTACAGGCCTTCTTCCTGGGCCAGCTCTCCCCTTGGCCGCTGCTGTGGGGTTTGCTGCTGCTCTTCGGCACAGCCGCAATGGTTCCCCTGTTGAAGGAGAGCCGCAACATAGACCTAAAAGGCTGGCTCTGGTTCGTCCCGTTAGCCCTGGTCCTGACCAAGATTCTTTTCTTCCCGGGTTCCCCCTGGGATGACGTTCGCTGGCTGACGCAGATCGGTCAGGGGATGGTCGGCCTTTTCCGCGAAGGCCTCCTCTTTCAGGCCGCTGCTCTCTGCCAAGCGGCAGGGGAGGTCTCCTTCTCCGCTGCCCTCTTCCTGCTGCTGGGTGTGCTCTTTTGGGGACCGGTGACTTTAGCCATGCGCGGCGCCCTGCGCTTGCGCAGTTGGGGCTGGCCGGTCTTCACCACGCTCTTGCTGTTGGTCTGGCTGGAGCCCCTTCCCACCTCTAGTTTTTTCTTCCTGCCCTTGGTGTTATTGGCCGCCACTGTATTTCTGCTAGCCATCCACCTGCAGCGGCGGGAACGCTGGGAAAGCAGGCGGCTGGCTCACGACCGCCGCGACTTGCGACGCGCCCTGCGCTGGTCGTTGCTGATCGCCCTGCCCCTGTTGCTTCTGGTGGTTCCCTGGGCGGTTGCCCGTTTCAGCTACGCCCAGTTGACCCTGCCTTCCCTACCTGCCTTTGCCTGGTTCTCGCAGGAGGCGGCTGCAGGGGGGGCGTCAGGCTTCCCCTCGATACGTCCAACCGGCCCCCTGCCGGATCGCGATGTGCCTCTTTATCATCTTCCCCCCCTGGATATGCCCGAGTCGCTGACCCGTTGGGCAGTAGTGGCCAGCACGGTCATCCTCCTGGGAGCAGCAGCGCTGATGGGGTACTTCCTCTTGCGCATGGGGAAGGGATTCACCGTCGCCTATATGGTCGCGACCGGCGCCTTCCTGGTGCTTTCGCTGTGGTTGTTGCCTCCCGTCTTGGGCCCCATCATGGGCCGCTTCTTCGCCCTCTTGCTGGAGGTCTGGCGGGGGATCCGGACCGCTTTCGGCTTGGCCAACCCGGCTGCCGCCCCAAGTGTCGCTGCTGCAACCCTCACCGCCACGACAGGCGCTTCCGGAGGAGTGGACAGCCTGGGCCAGTTCCTCGCTTCCCTCCTGACCTTCATCTCTCGCTACGCTGTCTGGGCGACCATCCTGGGGGCGGTTATCTTTCTCCTGGCGGCTTTTTTCGTCTGGCGCAGCATCGCTCGTACACGGCTGCTGCGAGCAGAAAAGAGGAAGCGGTTGACTACAAACGAGCCAAACCAGGGCCTGCTTCCTGGTGGCATCTTTGCACTCTATTTCCGTCTGCTGGCTCTCTTGGCGCGGATGGGTTGGGCTCGCCAACCAGTGGAGACTCCCTACGAGTATGCTCGGCGGGCCTCTCCCGCTCTCCCCTTGCTGGAACAACCGGTGCGCGGCATCACCGAGGCTTTCGTCCTGGCTCGCTATGGGGGGCGAGAGCCGGAACCGGTCCAAGAGAAGCAACTGGGAGAGGAACTGGAGCAAGCCACCCACGACACGCCTCATCCCCAAAGCAAGTAGTATATGGCAATAAGCGGTGAGCTGAGCCATCTGGCACGAGTTCGCCGGTTGATCCTGGCTGCTGAGGTCGGAGCGCTCCTGCACGATGTGGGCAAGCTCTCCAGCCACTTCCTCCTCGCCAAGGCGTCCGACTGCCGCGAGCAGGATCGCCATGGAGAAGCCCTGCAACTTTTCGCCGGAGAGATCCCACCAAACGTGGCCGCATTCTTCACCACTCCCCTGGCATTTTTCTGGGGCAGCCGGAGGTCTACAGGCGATGAACCGCTTCCCGCCTTCCTGAAAGGGGTTCGGCTGGAACATTTCCTGAGCTTGCATCACGGCAACAAGCGTTTGAACCCTGTTTGGCCCTTTGCCCGCCTGTTGCAAGCCTGTGACCGCTTCAGCTCCGCCGAAGACAAAGCCAATCCCTCCGATCTGGCCAAACAACCCTACCTGGCTACCTACCGCGCCACCCCCTTCGGTCGGGAGGAACGAATCGTCCCCCAACAATTGGATAAACTGCGCCGCGATCTCTGGCCGCAACTGGCGGCAATCCTGCACCCTAGCCGGATCGTCTCCGCACGCCACGCTCTGATCCCCCTTCTGCGCCGCGCCTTCTCCCCGGCCTTGGCCGAGACGCGCCGCAGCGCCAACGACTTGGACCTCTTCCACCACTCCTGGTCGGTGGCCAGTTATCTGAAAGCCAGCCTGGTTGGCGCCCTTTTAGGCAGTCCCCTTCCGCAAGATATATCAGAAGTGCCAAGGCGCGTATTATCGCTGCGTGGGCTTCTCCCCCCGGCGGAGGAACAATCCTTGCGCCGTTTCCTGGAGGAGGGGCTGGCGCTTGGCAACTTCTTCTTCCAGGAAGCGGACGAGCGCTGGTTCTTGGTTGCTTCCCTCGCGCAGGAGATGCGGAGTGCGGTGGAGAGATCCCTGCTTGCCCGCTGGCCCTCTCTACAATCCCATTGGGCGCATTTCCCTCTCGGTGAGGAAGCCGAAGCCTTTGTCTATTCCCCAACGTTGACTGTTCCCCCCGGCAGCAGTGGGATCCTTTTAGGTCTGCGGGCATTCATCAGCGCTGACCTCTTCGACACCCTCCTGGCCAAGCGATTGGAACATATCGAACCCGGCCTGGACTTCCCCGGCTTGGCACAACGCACCGGCCAGGTTCTGGCTCTGTCCCGGATGATAGAGGGGGACCGCTTGCAAGCCGTCATCGAGAGTCGCAGTCGCCACCTGGCCAACCTGCGCCAAGCTCACCGGCTGGGCAAGCTGAACGGATGCAAAGAGGAGGAATACTCCGTGAAGCGTGTCGAGTTGATTCGTCTACGGCGCGGGCTTCGCCGCCTGCGCCAGCGCAATGAAGGCTTGACCCTGGCGTCCGGGGAGAGCCTGGAGGATGCTAAAGTCCGCCTTCTACTCTTCATCGATCAGGTCTTCTCCTGGCTGCACCCTCCCGACCTTTACCAGGTGGGTCGCCACTGGGTGCGCCGGGGGCAAGGAGCGGAGCAAGTGGCTTTGCGCTGGGTACTGCGCAAGGGGCCTTCCCTTTCCCGATTGATGGCAATCATGGAGGAAGGGGAGGCCTTCTTCGACGAGCTGGTCAAGCGATTGGGGAGGCCGCTGTCACGGTCCCCCGGCTGGGCAGTCTTCCCATCCGAAGGCGGGCTGTCTGGATCCAGGAGCGAGAAGGCTGTTGCGGTTGCCGCCCAGATCGCCGGGAGGCGCCTTGCCAAGATGCGCGGGCGCTTGCCTTGGGCGGTGCTTCCTTCAGGAAGTTGGCAGGAGTCAGCTGTCTTCCGGCGGACTTGGCGGCGCGTCGTCTCGCTGCAAACCAGCCAGGATACCCTGACGATCCTATTTTCAGATGGAAAGCGCTGGTCCCTGCCGCGCCTCCTGGGAAATGGAGAGGAAGATCCCTACTATCTTTATGGTTGGGCTCACCTGGTCTCACCAAAGGACTCTTCGCGCAACGGCTTAACCCTGGGTAAGCAAACCCTGATTTCGTTGGACCAACTGCAGGCAGGCGACCGTCTCCTGGTCATCACCCCGCGAATGAAGTGGATAAAACTCCCAGGGTAGTCAACTTTTCGATGAACAAACACACTCAATCCGCTTCATGCGATTTGAAGTTCACCAACTTGGTGGACATTTGGAATACTACCAGCTGTCAGCTCATTGTGGATATCCTTCAGATTATCCATAAGTTCCTGTAATGATTTTCCCTGAGTTCGATAATCAGGAAACTCCTCAAGCCAGCCAATAAACATATCTTCTTCTTGATAGTAGATAAACTTCTTAATCATGCAAATATCCTCCATATTTTCGCAAAACGCTGTGCCCCATCCGCGCCGGAAAGCGTTGGCTGAAGGCGCTTGTTGGGGTTAAATGGCGTTGTGCGCAAAAAATGCCTTGAGAGATCTCCGGGATACCCATGCAGATCATTTTACCCGTGATAGCTGGGAACTGCCACTCATTTCTTTGAGGCCTCAAGTGGTCAACTTTTCCGTGAGCGTTTACAAAAATGAGCTTGGCAAGTTTATAAGTATAGACTTATAATTTTGAGCAATAGCTATGGAAAAGATCAAAGAACAGGCAGCGTTGTTCGCCGCTCTAGCTGATCCGACTCGATTAAAGCTTCTCCAGATTCTCTGTCACCAGTCTCCTCCCGGATGCCATTGTGTAAATCACCTGTCCCAACTCATGGGAATCACCCAGCCAGCCGTCTCGCAACATCTTCGCGTACTAAAATCTGTCGGTCTTGTATCAGGGGAAAGACGGGGGTTCCGTGTGCACTATCAAATCAACCCTGAAGGACTAACACGCTGCCGGGACATTCTTACCACTACGCTTCAATTCGATGAAAGCTGTGTAGAGGATTCCTGCAGGCAAAACTGCCAATCGTCATAAGCTGTCATTTAACTCGCTTTTTATGCCCCTTTTTATTGACAGAATAGTCCCTGTAGAAATATACTCATCTATAAGTATAAACTTATAGACTTATAACAAGGAGGAAAGCAATGCATAGAGAAGAAAACTGCGGTTGTGGTGAACACGGTAAACATCATGGAGAGCTAAACGAAGAGAGACATGAAGGTCATGGGGGAGATTGTTGGTGCGGTCAGCACGAGCAGCAAGGTGCTGACAGAGAGTGGCGCCATCACGGTGGTTGTAGTTGCGGGTGTCATCAACATCACGGAGGCATGGGGTTCCACCGGCGATTTGCATCCCGCGAAGAAATCATCTCTAGATTAGAAGGATATCTTCAGCAGCTTCAGGCAGAAGCGAAAGGTGTTGAAGAGCGTATCGCCCAGATGAGGAAAAAGGGAGAATCTCAACCGGCCTAATTCTTCTTGCCCCTTGGTTCGAGGAAACACTCCAACCCCTCTTCAGCGGGATGATCCCTGCTCACCGATGGTGAGCAGGGATCCAAAACAACGTCCCTATCGAATTTCTTGATTTCACAGACCAGGCCAGGATTGCACCAATTCAAGACCTGCTTCTATGCTACTCTGGAGCCGGCCCACCCTCGCCCCAGACGTGGGAAAGGGTGGTTTGGATCTTCTTCTCGAAGCGGGCAATCAACTCACGGTTGGCGGCGACCAGCGCCTGCTCGGCTTCCATCTCCGCCACGATCGCGCGCTGCGTGGCGACGATCCTGGTTCTCCTTTTCGGCACGCGTCCGGTTGGCATTCTCCCTATGCTTCCTTCCGGTACAACTCTGTCGTCAGCAAGTGCGGCCTCCGCAAATAACGCTCGATGCCCTTCCTGTAATTGTATCGATAGATGATTTGCAACAGCGGCAGATAGTATCGACCGAAGGTTTTAAAGTACAGGCGATTCAGCCAACGCAGGTACTTCTCCCAATTATAGCCATTGCTTCTGAATGTGAGCCGGATGACGGCATTCAAGTTCATGTCGAAAAAATCATCCGGCTGACGTGACGGCATGTTCTTCAGGGGCCAGTACTCCTGAAAAAAGGGAATCAGTCTTAGTCGCCGCAGTACCCGCAGGCGGCGATAGTCCTCGCTCAACCGGGTGTTGTACCCATACATGGCAATCACCGTGACGCGGTCTTTCCCCAGCGCTTTCAATAATGACCGCTTTTCCTCGAAATGATCCGCATCCGCGACGCTATTGCAACTGAAGTAGAACTGACGCCGCGTGAATCGGGCATTTCGCGAATCCACCTGGCACAGCAGATCGAACAGGGCCGGGGTCAGCGCCTTGAACTCCAGCGATTGGCTGAAGTTCAAGGCGTAGCGCCGGTCAATCATCTCCTGCAGCAAGTCCGCCGCCGCAGGATGAACCAGGATGTTGTTGTCCAGCAGCATCACGTTCGTTTGTCCCGGCGGCACGAAAGCATCGAAGCCGCCCTTTTCTAACCGCAGACGCCCCTCTTTGCGTGGAACCAGACAAAATGGACACCCGCCATTGCAGCCGCGCGTGAGAAAGCCGAGTGCATACGCGGAGTGGTCATAAAGACTATAGTCGGGGAAACAGACCTCTGCCTCGGTCGGGAGGCGACTTCGCAGGTTCCAGCCGGTGCCGCCGAGCTGGATATCCGCGCCATAGAGACCGCGCAAGGCGGCGATTCTGCTTCGAGAGCGCGCACAGTAGAATACCGAAGCGGCATAATAGGCGTCCGCCTTTATGTACTCGATCGAGCGCAGCAGCAGGACGTTGAATCCGCGCTGCTTAAACCTGGCGCTCAGTTTCATCAGCGCCAGGTTTGGAATCCGACCGTCCACATCATACAAGGCGACTGTCTTTGACTTGCATGAATGTCGC
>JAPLHV010000178.1 GCA_026389455.1 Coprothermobacterota bacterium | reverse complement strand
CCTCCTCGGCAGGCGCCAATTCTTCCTGCTTCGGCATGGCAGCCAGGACATGGTTGTAGAGGTCTCGCACTTCGCTGTCCGTCAAACGCCGGTCCTCGCCGGGAGCCAGAATACCCATTTCACGCGCCGCCTTGGCCAGGACGAATTGCCAGAAGTCGCCATAGACCGCGCTCTTCCCTTGGAACTCCGCGTAGAGCGCAGAGAACTCGGAGTAGAAGCGGGAAAAATAGGCCTGAAAGTCCGGATCGCTGAATTTTCGCTCCATGTTTCCACTCATTTCTGCAGCCATCACATGCTGCTAGCAGGAATTTTGCGGGAGGAATGCCGGTACGTCAAATTTCCGCTGAGCGCTGCCCAAGGTCAACCTGCGGACCTTGCCAAAGACGGGGCGTTCGCACCGATCGCGCAGGTCACACAGGCTCACCGAACAAAAACCGGATTGCCAAACTGAGCAAGAACATCCATAATCGCCACAACTGCGGACAGGCGGCCGGATTTAGTGAAAGGAGGCGTAACGCAAAGCGCCGGGGCTGGTGATCCAGCCGACGAGGAAGAGGTTATCGAAAGACTCGGCGGATACCTCTAGGGTCCTCTCTCCGCCCCTCAAGGCAACGGGACAAAGCTGTCGGGCAACCGGCAGGACAAATCCCGGCCCGGGAGAAATAGCTCAATACGACTCTGAAGGGGGACTGCACTATGTGCGGTATTGTTGGATACGTCGGCCCTCGTGAAGTGCTTCCTTTGATCCTCCAGGGCTTGAAGACGCTGGAGTATCGAGGCTACGACTCGGCCGGAATCGTGATCTTGGGAGAAGACCTCTCTCTGTTCAAGCGTCAAGGCAAGATCAATGCCTTGGAGAAAGACTTGCAAGGCTTGCACCTGGATGGCCGCACCGGCATTGGACACACCCGTTGGGCAACCCACGGAGCGCCTACTGAACTTAACGCCCACCCTCACCTGGACTGCGATGGAAATTTGGCCGTGATTCACAACGGGATCATTGAGAACTACTTACAACTGAAAGCGGAGTTGCTCCGCCTGGGACACCATTTCCGCTCTGAAACCGATACCGAGGTGATTCCCCATCTCATCGAGGAACAACTGAAGAGTCAAAGCTCGCTGTTGGGAGCCACCCTGGCTGCCTCTGCACAGATGGAAGGGGCTTTCGCTTTGGCCGTGGTAAGTAAACGCTTTCCCAACCAGATCGTCGCCGTCCGGCGAGAGAGTCCACTGGTCTTGGGCGTGGGAAAAGGCGAAAACTTCCTCGCCTCGGACATCCCCGCCCTTCTCCCCTACACGCGCGACATCCTCATCCTAAACAACAACGAGGCTGCCCTCATTGAGGAGTCCGGAATCCAGCTCTTTACCCTGGAAGGGAAGGCGCTCCAGCGACAGCCTCTATCCATCGATTGGGATGCCAAGATGGCCGAACGGGGCGGGTACGAGCATTATATGCTGAAGGAGATCCATGAACAGCCGCAAGCCTTGCGCGAGACAATGGTTGGGCATATCGACTGGGATCATTCCTTGGTGCTCCTGCCGGAGTTCCCCGACGATCTGTTGACAGGCGCCCGCCGTCTCTACATCTCGGCCTGCGGGACTGCTTACCACGCCGGGATTGCCGGCAAGTACCTGATCGAGAGTTTGGCTGGTCTTCCGGTGGAAGTAGAGATCGCCTCCGAGTTCCGTTACCGAAGGACACCCTTCGTGGAGGGATCTTTGGGTCTGGTAATTAGCCAGTCAGGGGAGACGATGGATACCCTGGCGGCGTTAAAGCGTTTTAAGGAACAAGGCATCCCTACTTTGGCCATCACCAACGTGCAAGGATCCTCCGTCTGTCGTGAGGCAGATCATATCTTCTACACCAAGGCAGGTCCGGAGATTGCCGTGGCCTCCACCAAAGCCTACCTCACCCAAGTCCTTTCCCTCATCCTGCTGGCTGTGAAGCTCTCTCAGTTAAAAGGCCAACCCCAACCAGAGCTGGTCTGCGAGCTGAAACGAATTCCACTCTTGGCGGAGCGAGTCCTCGCCGAGTTGGAGAAAACCGTGCAGGAGTACGCCAACCGCATGCGCTTCCTGGACGACTATTTCATCCTGGGCCGCGGCCTGGACTTCGCCTCCGCACTGGAGGGCGCCCTCAAACTGAAGGAGATCTCCTATGTACACTGCGAGGCCTACGCTGCGGGCGAGCTCAAACACGGCCCGCTGGCCTTGGTCACTCAAGGTAAACAGGTCTGTATCCTGGCCACACAGCGCAATCTCTTTGCCAAGACCCTCTCAAACCTGAAGGAAGTCAAGGCCCGCGGCGCTGAAGTGCTGGCTCTCTCTTTCCCCGACGGAAACGAGTTGGAAGCCGACGAGATCTGGAGTCTTCCCCCTACCCTCGACCCGTTGGGGCCACTCCTTTCGATGATCCCCCTCCAGCTTTTCGCGTATTATATGGCTAAGGAGAAAGGTTGCGATATCGATCAACCTCGCAACCTGGCCAAATCTGTAACAGTGGAATAAAAGGGGATCGCAGAATGAAAGCATACGTGCTGATTAAAGTGATCATTGGGACCAGCGAGACGGTGGTCGAGGAATTGCGCCAGATTAGCGGTGTGCGCGAGGCACACGCCATCACTGGGCCGTTCGATGCCATTGCCCTGCTGCAAGCGCCGAATCCGGCAGAGATTGCCACTCTGGTGATCTCCCGTCTGCAGAAGATCGAAGGAGTGAAAGAGACACTGACCTGTTTCGCCCTCAGTTCCTAGTCTTTCTTACCATCCAGGCCAAAGAGTCCCCACGGAATCGGGCAGTAAGATACTTCGCATTGCCCGATCGAGGCTGTTTTGAAGCAATCCGGCAAAGCGGAGCCACAGTGCTTGGAGAGACGCGGGTGACAGGTTTGTCTCGCATTGCCGGACACTTCTAGCGGTGTATAATTCCCAACCGGAGACAAGAAAACGGATGAAACGACTGTGGGCTCCTTGGCGGATGCGCTATATCACCAGCACCCCGAGCGGTTGCTTCCTCTGTGCCAAAGGCGGCCAGGACGATGATCAAGCCAATCTGGTGCTGAAGCGCGGGAAGAGCTGGATGGTGTTGCTGAATACCTTCCCGTACAACAATGGACACCTCCTCCTGGCTCCCTACCGTCACATCGCCACTCCCGATTTGCTCTCCCCCGACGAGCAGGCGGAATACTGGGAGATCGTCAACCTTTCGCTCCATGCTCTGCGTTGTTCTCTCAAGGCTCAGGGTTTCAACATCGGGATCAACCTTGGTCAAGCTGCTGGGGCCGGACTGGAGGGCCATTTGCATCTGCATATCTTGCCTCGCTGGGCCGGCGATACCAATTTCATGCCTCTTTTGGCTGAGG
>JAPLHV010000206.1 GCA_026389455.1 Coprothermobacterota bacterium | reverse complement strand
GATTCCCCAGGTTGTTAACGTTCTTCCCTCCTGGGAATAGACTGCCCAATCTAGAAACTTCAGCAAGTCTTTGAAATAGGGTTCAGTAATAACGCGGGATGGAACCACCAATCCTTTCCTGAATGGATCAACAGCCGGCAGCGCTTTGATTCCAATCGTGCTTTCTGGAACAGGAAGAGCTGCCCACTCTCCATCAGGAATCCCATTTTCCTTCAATTTTTCATTCCAGTTGCCAAAACCCGAAGTGATCCATGTTACCGTGACAAAGGCGCGGCCATCCTCAAGTTTACTATAGAAATCAGCGTCGCTTTGCGTAAAAGACGCTGGATCCAAGATACCGGCTTCATAACAACGATTCAGAAATGAAAAAAGCGCCTTGTAGTTTTCAGTGGCAGGAGAGAACTGCCAACGGTTTTCACCCGCATTGAAGTAGCTGGCGCCGGCCCATCCAGCAGGTATCCCATAACCGGCTCCCATCATGGCAAACAAATGCGCTCCGCCCCATAGAGTGGTGATCGGTGTTGAATCAGGGTTCATTTTCTTCAAAACCACCAATGTATTAAACAGTTCAGCATAGGTTTTTGGCATCTCCAGGTTGTTCTTTTCAAAAGCATCTCGCCTGTAAATCCATTGTTGTACCTGGATTTCTCTTTGATAACCCGGAAGAATGTAGTATTTCCCGTTGCTTGCTCTCAGTTTATCCAGTTCACCTTGCAGATTCTGCTCTTTAATATAAGCCATAAAATTCGGCATGAGGCTCTCATAATCGCTAAAAGGCAATAAAACGCCTGCATTTGCAAAACTTTCGATCGTATTGGGCCAAACTTTTAGGATAATATCGGGAATATCTCCCGACTCGAGAGCTTGGATGACTGCCTTCTCATAGTCTGCATCATCACCCAAACGAACATCCAGCGTTACATTTTGCAGTTTTTGGTATTCCTCCAGTATTCGCCAATCTTCTCGAAAAGGGGAGGACTTCCTGTCATTGTATAAAACGGAAAAAACAAAGGGTTCTGCTTTCGGCGATGCTTGAGGAACGCACCCAACCAAAAAGATGGCAATAAGTGCGAAGCTGATTAACGCCTTTCTACTCATCACGCTCTCCTTCCGGTAAAACTCCTCAACTTTTCAGCAACGATCCACCCAATGTGCATCCTATCGGTAGTTGGCCACCCCAGCAGAGGGAAACCCGTACTTCTGAGCTATGGAGTCAGTTTCATAGAGGAATGATGAAACGTTGTGGCTTCAGCTCACCATTCTGCTTGGTATTCATTGACCACTTCAATTATAACTGAACTCGCCTACTTATATGTCAAACTCACCCGAAATCTCTACGATTCCCCGGCTCCCTTCAGGGATGTTGCTGAGTTATCAACGAATTTTCCACAAGGCCCTCTATCGCGAGAGCGGAAGATCATGCGGTTTTCCCGCCCCACTACTCGATCATCCGGTGCAGGAGAGGAGCGATCCGAAGTCCCGACGACGAGCATAACCTGCTGTGGAATCTCCTACCCCCCTTTTATTATATAATGTGCTTTGACAGGCAAAAAACTTCTATTATTCCATCTATTGAAAGCAATACCTGAATAACTATGCGGAATTGAGGAATTATGAAACGATCCACCGAATTTACAAAGGTTTGTTTAGTTTCATTAACAAGCATGCTGATTTTCTTTTCATCAGGATGTTCAAGTGGCGGAACTCAAAGCCAGCTCGAAGGATACCCGATTGCTGCCGAGGTTTCTACAACCCTCCAACGAGCGGTCGTACCTGCCTCGATCCCTTCCGGTACACCTACGATTTTTCCCTATGAGATTTCCAAATACAAGCAAGCTGGCTATGGCGCCTGGACCTATGGACCAGGGATCGAGTCCGTCAAGAAGCTCGACATCATGCCGACTGCCTATAGCGGTGCATCCGTCACGCATGCGGCAAGCCTCTTGAATTTCTTTACCTTTACCGATATTCACATCACCGACAAAGAATCTCCTGCTCAGGCGATCTTTATGGGCTACAAAGGCGGTTCTTCTTCGGCATACTCACCGGTTATGCTCTATACAACTCATGTTCTCGACGCAGCTGTCCAGACCATAAACGCCCTTCACAAACAAAATCCGTTTCATTTCGGCATCTCTTTGGGCGATACATGCAACAGCACGCAGTACAACGAAGTACGATGGTACATCGATGTCCTTGACGGCAAGAAGATCAACCCTGATTCCGGCGTCAAGGATGATCCTGTCCCCGGACCCATGAATGATTATCAGGACGGATACAAGGCGGCAGGGCTAGATAAAACAATCCCTTGGTATCAGGCTCTCGGCAATCATGATCATTTTTGGACAGGCTTCCTGCCGACGGATAATTATGTTCGCCAGACCCTCGTCAGTGAAAACATCATCAACTTAGGCAATGCTTTCATCGACCCTCTCGGCTTAGATAGCCGTGGTTTTTATATGGGCTCAATCGATGGCCGGACGCCTTACGGCGACATTATCGGCGCGGGAGCAGTGGGAGATTTGACAAACCCCCCGAAGGTACTTGCTGCGGACCCAAATCGCCGCTCACTTTCAAGAGGAGAGTGGATCAACGAATTCTTCACGACCACTTCAAGTCCGGTGGGGCATGGATTCAATCAAGCTGACATGGCAAAGGGATTCGCCTGCTACGCTTTCGAACCGAAGTCGGAGATACCGATCAAGGTGATCGTGCTCGACGATACCCAAAGGGATGATGATCCCAACGATCCTGTTGCTCTCGGCTTTGGGCAGGGCTCTTACGGCTATGGGCATGGAGAGCTTGACAGCGTGCGTTATGACTGGCTCGTCAGCGAACTTGACAAGGGCCAGGCTGAAGGCAAGCTGATGATCATCGCTGCACACGAACCGATCGGTGTCGAAACGGCGCCGTCCATGATGGCTTGGAACCCGACCGCCGAAGCAAAGCTGTTTTCCAAACTTCATACCTATCCGAATCTCGTCCTATGGATTGCGGGACATCGTCATGTCAATGCGGTTACTGCCTTCAAATCACCGGATGCCACCCGTCCTGAACTCGGCTTCTGGCAGGTTGAAACTTCATCGTTACGAGATTTCCCTCAGCAATTCCGCACCTTCCAGATCGTCCGCAACAGCGACAATACTATTTCAATCCTTGCGACCGATGTCGATCCAGCAGTCAAAGACGGGTCGCCTGCTGCGATATCGCGTTCCTATGCTGTCGCGGCTCAGCAAATATTTGACATGCCGATCGATCTGCTGGGTTCGTACAATGCCGAGCTTGTCAAACAATTGACTCCGGAAATGCAGGCGAAGATACAGAACTGCGGAACGCCAATACCCAAATAACCATTGCCGATCAAATACCCAAAAACCTAAATGGTAGGATGTATAGCGGGAATGAGCGACGGGTCAGATTGCCGTCCTGCAACCCTTCCCTCAAATGCATCGTCAGCCTCGGCACTTCGATGTATAGTAATCCTCAACAGGTAAAGATAGCCCCTGTATTTCCATCCATCGAGCGCAATACCTGAATAAGTGAGTGGGAAAGAGGTTTTGTGAAACCATCGCATGGATTACAAAGAATCTGCGCAGTCTTATTGGCGGGAATGCTGATTTTATCTGCAGCAGGATGTGCAAGCAGTAGCAGCAGCAGTGGCCCCATTCAGTCTCTGCCCAATATGGGCCAACAGATTACGCCGCTGGCGCCGCAGGGTTCCACTTTTGAACCGCTCAACCCCGATCTGGCCGATAATCCGGCCTGGCTGGCCGGGCAGGCGGTAACCACTGTGGTGAGCCCCGACAAGAAGACCATGCTGGTTCTGACGAGCGGGTTCAACCGTGTCTATAGAACCGATGAGGTGAATGGGGTTCTCCCACAAGATGCCTACGGCGCCTATTTCAACTGGCCTGACTCACAAGAATACGTC
>JAPLHV010000004.1 GCA_026389455.1 Coprothermobacterota bacterium | reverse complement strand
TTGACGCCGTCGAAGAGCTTTTCAGCGACGAGCGAGCCCAGCACTGCCACGCGCTCCCAGTGATCCACTTCAGTCTGGGTGAAGAAGCTGCCCAGTTGGACCGGGGAGTTGAGGGTGGTCTCATAGTCTGGGGTTGTGCCGATGACGTTGGTGCTGGTGTTCTTGTCCCCCGCCACCACCTGGGAGATACGGCCGGAAGAGGGGATCACCGCTTTGATGCCTCGTATTTGCGTTAGGGATTGGGCGTCTTCCATAGTCAGCTTGCTCTGGGTTCCGGCTAAGCTGACCCCGCCGGAGCTCATTTGGCCGGGGATTACCAGGAGGATATTGGAGCCAAGGGACTGGATCTGGTCGGTCACTGCCATTTGGGCGCCGGTGCCGGCGGAGAGCATCATCATTACCGCGGCCACGCCGATGATCACCCCCAGCATGGTCAAGACAGCCCGGCTTTTATTGATGACGAGGGCGCGGAAAGCCAGCTTGATGCTGCGCCAGAACCTCATAATGACTCCTCCAATGGGATCGCGGCAAGCAATGCCCGGGCGTCCAAACGATTTTTCACCTCTTCATCGACGGTCACCAAGCCATCGCGGACGCGTAGCAACCGTTTGGCGTGTTGTCCGATGTCTGGCTCGTGGGTGACCATGACGATGGTTCTCCCCTCCTCGTTCAGCCCCTGGATGATGGCCATCACTTCTTCCGAGGAGCGCGTATCGAGGTTGCCGGTGGGCTCGTCGGCCAGGATCAAAGAGGGGTTGGTGACCAAAGCGCGGGCGATGGCTACACGTTGCTGCTGGCCGATGGAGAGTTCGTTGGGCTTGTGCATCAGGCGATCGCCCAGGCCAACCTTGCGCAAAGCATCCTCAGCCAGCTTCCGCGTATTGCGCGTTCCATTGTAAACGAGCGGAAGTTCCACGTTCTCCAGGGCGATGGTGCGGGGGAGGAGGTTGAAGTTCTGAAAGATGAAACCAATCTTGTGGTTGCGCAAACGAGCCAGTTGGTTGTCGGTCATCTGGCGGGTATCGATCCCATCCAGCAGGTAGACGCCGGATGAGGCAACATCAAGGCAGCCGAGGATGTTCATGAGCGTTGATTTCCCTGAACCGGAAGGACCCATAATGGCCACGAATTCCCCCTCCTCGATTTGGAAACTGACGCCGCGCAGGGCTTTGACGCTGAAGTCCCGGCTGAGACTGTAGGTTTTGGTCACATCTTGGATAACGATGACTGCGTTCATTCGTTACTTGGGGGCGCTCGTGGTGGGCATGCCGAAGTTGGTCAGGTCAAAGGTGGAGAGGTTGCCGCTGGCAGAGAGCGCAACCTGGTCGCCTTCTTTCAAACCGCTCTTCACTTCCACCTCGGTGTCGGTCAAGATCCCCGGCTCGATCACCGTGGTGACCATTTTCTCTCCGTTCCACAGCTCGACAGTATAGCTGCCGTTGAGCATGCGCATCGCGGAACGAGGGATGATCAGCGCATCCTTCGATTCAGCGACCACCACTTCAGCCTCGGCGCTCATTCCCGGCTTGAGGAGAAGAACCCCCTCCGGGTCGAGGGTGAAATGGGCGGTGTAACTGACCACCCCCTGGATGACGGTAGCCAACGGGTTGATCGAGTCGAGGGCGGCATTGAAAATGCGACCGCGGTAAGCATCGACAGTGACGCTCGACTCCATCCCGACTTGCAGTTGGCCCACGTTCACTTCCGGTACGTTGACCTGGACTTCCAAGGACTGTGCGTCGACCAGGACGATCACCGGCAAGGCGGGTGTCAGGGTATCTCCCACTTTCACGTTCACAGCTCCGACCGTGCCCTTGACTGGCGCGAGGATCACCGTGTCGGTCTGTTGGCGCAGGAGAGCGTTGAGAGTGAGCTGTGCCGTCTCTACTGCTTTTTCAGCGAGGCTAAGCGTGGTCGGTGAGGGAGCGGCGGTGGCCTTATCGTAATTGGCCTGCGCCGCCTGAAGAGCATATTCCGTCAATTTCACGGCATTGTCAGCCTGGATTCCAGCATCTCGGTTGGCCAATTGACGCTGTTCTTGGGCTTGCTCGGCTTGGGTGATCGCGTCTTGGGCGGCTTTGATCTGGCTATCAGCCAGAGCCAGTTGCTGGTCGCGGGTCAGCTTCTGCCCCTCCAGCTTCTGGCGGCTTCCCTCCAGAACCCGCTCCCCCATTGTAACGGCCCGCTCGGTGGCTTTCACAGCCTGGTCCGCTGCCAGCTCGGCGGCGTCGTTGGGGGCGTTTTCCTTCTGCCGTTGAGCTTCCTTAAGGTCGTCCTGGGCAGTAACCAGGTCTTTGGCGGCATTGGTGACAGCATCCTCAGCCGCCTGCACGGCAAGATCCAGGCTTTGCTGGCTGAGCAAGCGGTTGTCCTGCGCTTCCTTGAAGCGGCGCTGGGCGGTGGCGACGGCTTGCTGGGCGGTGGAGGCGGTCAGGGAGATGGTCTCTTCCGCGCGCAGTTTGGCATCCTTGGCGGTCGCCAAGTCAGTGGCGGCCTTATCTAAGGCGATCTTCAGAGGAACCAAGTCAGCGCTTGAGAGCCCGTCCTGCAATTGCTGCAGGCGCAACTGTGCAGATTCCAGGTTAACCCGGGCAATGCTCACCTGATCCTCCAGCTCCGGCGAGGCGAGGCGAATCAATTCGTCCCCCTCGTTTACCTGCTGACCAGGGTCCACAAGGATGACGGACACTTTCCCGACGCTGCGGGCAGTGACATTGACTTGGTTGAGGACCGCGATACTGCCGGCCAGGGAGAGTGTTCGGGCGATCGCGCCACGCTCCGCCTTGACTAATGGGGGGGGCTCAGCCCGGCGATTTCTTTGAGCCAGAATGATCCAAGTCACACCCCCAGCGATCAGGGCAATGACGAGCACCCAGATGAGCGCTTTCTGCCAACGTTTCAACGCTAGTTCCTCCTATTCGCGTTCCCACAGCAGGCCTCCGGGTTTCCCCGGGGAAAACCGCCATGGATCGATTCGTGCTTGCTGCCACTATAATAAACCGAGTAGCCTTGGGAAGCCACTCGCCTCTTGATCCGGCAGGCGGCGTGAGCAACAGCCAGTGTAGGGGCGGGTTTGAAACCCGACCCCTGCGGCCTCATTCTCGGCTCCTGCCAGCCGCCGATCCTGCCTGCACTCTCTCGGCGTTGCAGAGCCAACTTGATAGGACACCCTGCCGGGGGCTGTCTAGCTTGATAACTCGCGGCAACTTGATAGGACACCCTGCCGGGGGCTGTCTAGCGTGATAGCCCCCGGCAACTTGATAGCCCCCGGCAACTTGATAGCCCCCGGCAGGGTGTTTTGTTACAATCCGGGGTGACCGCAGATCCCCATTAGACCTCCGGTTATCCGGGGGAATGGATAGAGAGAAAGGAAGGGTATATGGGCAGTCTACACGCAACACCGTTCGAGACCATTGCTATCTGGGTTGTGCTCCTGATCGCCTTGCTGGGCCTTGGCTACGCCATGCTGCTGCGCAGCCAGATCATGCGCAAGGAGAAGGGAACGGCCAAGATGCAGGAGGTCTGGAACGCTATCCGCCAGGGGGCGGACACCTACCTCGGGCGTCAACTGAAGACTATCGCTCCCCTGGTTGCCGTACTTACAGTCGTTCTTTTTTTCTCGGTGTACATCGTTCCCCCGAGTCCACAGGCACTGGAGCGCTTCGCCGGTATGACGCCCGACCAAGTACGGGTCATCATCGGCATCGGCCGGGCGATCGCCTTCATCATGGGGGCAATCTTCTCCTTGATGGTCGGCCAGTTCGGCATGCGCATGGCCGTTCAGGGCAGCGTCCGTGTGGCAGCCGCAGCCCGTAAGAGCTTCGGCGAGGCGCTCAAGATCGCTTACCGAGCAGGCACTATCACCGGGATGTTGACCGATGGGCTGGGGTTGTTGGGGGGGACCATCATCTTTATCATCTTCGGCATCGCTGCCCCCGACGCCTTACTGGGCTTCGGTTTCGGCGCCACCCTGCTAGCGCTCTTCATGCGCGTGGGGGGTGGCATCTTTACCAAGGCCGCCGATGTAGGCGCCGACCTGGTGGGGAAAGTGGAGAAGAATATCCCCGAGGATGACCCCCGCAATGCCGCCGTCATCGCCGACCTGGTCGGGGACAATGTAGGCGACTGCGCCGGCATGGCCGCCGATATCTTCGAATCCTACGAGGTGACCATCGTCGCCGGGTTGATCCTGGGACTTGCCCTGGTCGCGATCACCGGGGAGGTGAAATGGATCATCTTCCCGCTGTTGGTGCGCGGGATCGGCGTACTCGCCTCGATCATCGGCACCTATTTGGTCCGGGGGGGGAGAAACGACGCCTCCACCAATGCCATGTCGGCAATCAACCGCGGCTTCTACACTTCAGCCGGGATTTCCCTGGTTGCCTTCGCTGCACTGGCTGCCTTCTATATGAACGAATGGCGAGCTTTCCTCTCAGTGGCCGTGGGGATCATCCTGGCCATCGTTATCGATGAGCTGACCAAATTATCCACCGACACCCACCACGGAGCCGTCAAAGGAATCGCCGCAGCCTCCAAGACCGGCGCGGCAACGCTGATCCTGCGAGGTTTGGCGGTCGGTTTCGAGTCATCAGTCTGGCAAATCCTGGTGATCGCCCTTACCATCCTGTCCGCCGTCGTCATCTATTGGGGGCAAGATGTCATCTTCGTTCTCTACGGAGTGGCCATGACCGGGATCGGGATGCTCACCCTGACCGGCAACAACGTCGCTATGGACTCCTTCGGTCCGATCTGCGACAACGCCAACGGCATCGGCGAGATGGCCAAGCTGGAGCCCAAATCCCGCCAGATCATGGCCGACCTTGACGCAGTAGGCAACACCACCAAAGCGATCACCAAAGGGGTGGCAATCGGTTCGGCAGTCATCGCTGCGGTTTCGCTCTTCGGGTCTTTTCTGGCCGATATTTCCCTCGTGCAGCAGGCCAATATGGGTATACCCGCAGCCCAGACTCTGCTCGCCACCGGAATCCGCATATCCCAGCCGATTGTCTTCATCGGCGCTCTGGTAGGAAGCTCCATTCCTTGGCTTTTCTCCTCCCTGATGATCAATGCCGTCGCCCGCGCGGCTGGCCTGATCGTCGAGGAAGTGCGGCGGCAGTTCCGTATCCCCGGTCTCATGGAAGGCACAGTCGCTCCGGACTACAGGCGAGCTGTGGGTATCAGCACGGCGGCCGCTCAACGGGAACTAATCCCACTGGCCATTATCGCCGTCCTTCTGCCTTTGGTAATTGGCATATTGCTAGGCGTTGAGGCTTTGGGAGGTTTGCTGGCAGGCGTGATCCTTTCCGGTCAGCTTCTGGCTGTCTTCATGTCGACATCCGGAGGCGCTTGGGACAACGCTAAGAAGATGATCGAGGACGGGCTTTACGGCGGGAAAGGCTCCGAAGCCCATAAGTCCTCGGTGGTCGGCGACACCGTGGGCGATCCCCTCAAGGACACCGCCGGTCCTGCCCTTAATCCGTTGATCAAGGTGATCAACCTGGTTTCCTTGCTTGCCGCGCCGGTACTCGTTCAATACCAGTACAACGTCACTGCCGGGGTGATCATCACGGCTGTGCTTGGTTTGGTGATCGTCATCGGGGCTGTCATCTTCTCCAAGCGAGGCGGCTTCGGACGGAAGGAGAAGACCAGCGCCGAATTCTAGCATGTAGGAATAGCACCCTGCCGGGGGCTATCAAGTCCTCTTCCGATCTTTCCGCTTTCTTATCGATGTGGCCACATCGGTGGAGACATCGAAGCAGCCGGCGCGATCGTGAGGCTTGGCGGCGATGATGCCATCAGGTTGAGCCTTGAAAATGAAGAGCGGAATCTTCTTAGCTTCGCCTAGGGCGCGGCGTAAAACCTGGCGCGGATCCCTGGCGAAGGGCCGGCCTTGCCCCGCGAAGACGTCGCAGATGAAGCGGGCCGTGGCGGTCTCTTGGCCGCGGTCCCAAGGGACGACGGCGAAGGTCTCCAGGTCAGGACAATAGCCCCCGGCAGGGCGTTTTGGAACATGTCGCTTTCGGCGATGCGGGCGAATCCCTCGATGGAGGAACCTTAGAAACCAGCCTGCGGCAGCATGTTTACTAGTGCCGCACTCCAAGCAGTCGCTGAAAAAGCGGTGAACCGGCAAGGTGACATTCTAGCTCGCGGCCACAGGATAGTCCGCGGCCATAGGATAGCCCGCGGCAGCGCGTTTTTAATGACCATACCCAGCAGGTCGGTGAATTGGGGGCTGAC
>JAPLHV010000054.1 GCA_026389455.1 Coprothermobacterota bacterium | reverse complement strand
TGACTCCTTTCTCCCTTTCTCCAATCTTCCTAACTTTCCCATAATCTCCCCGCCCTTGTCGAGTCAACACGGTCACCCCGAGGTCAGGTCTTTACTTTTAGCATTTTCTCACTTTTAGTGGTATTCCAGGCATTCGTCGTCAGACCTCTCCAATCGAATACGAACGCGCTGTTTATCACATCACCTCGCGGGGCAATGAGCAACGAGGCTTCGCTGACCAACCTGGAATAGCTACTGCCCATCAACCAGGACGAAAACAAGCGGAGAGGAATGGAAAGATCCGCGAGGCGGTGGAGCAGTTCCACTACGCATAAAGGGGACAGATTTATTTATTGAGAGCTGGCAAGCCTTTTCCGTCGCGGCTGGGGATAATCGGTGCTGCCTTGGCCTTGCCGATAATGAGAAGCGTGGGCGAAGAGTTAGGCAGCTTGGGTTAAAGGAAATAAAGGGGACAGATTTATTTATTGATCCGTAGATCGCCCCAACGGGGACAGGACTGCTTGGAGGCCGATAGAGACTTGGATCGCGTGGTCAAAAGGATAATTGCTGTCATCTGAAGATGTGACCCTGGTTCATTCGGTAGAGAGGTTGTCGAATACGATATGTTCTTCTCCAGCCTGGGCTAGCGCTTTGCAGGTGTGCGAGCCTACATATCCAGCTCCACCGGTGACCAGGATCATCGCGTGAACCTCATCTCGGCTTCATCGTTAGCGGCGTGGAGGGGCAGACAAGGTTGGTTGTGAAGATCCGCGAGTGGCCACAGGAATCCATAAGTCACAGATAGATGGCTCCCCATTCATCTCGGCTGGATCGATGGTAGCTCGTCGAAAGTTCCTAATACTCACAGCTCCAACTGAAAGCGAATCGCTTCGAGGATCTCTTGGCGCAAGTTCGCTTCAACCAGTTCACCCAGATCCTGTTCCAGCCGGCTTCTGTCTAACGTGCGGATTTGGTAGCACATTGCGATCGAATCTACTTGCAAACCGGCTACATTGGTCGGCAGCAAGACTTCGTTGGGGAAAATGCAGCGCGCGGCAGACTTGCGAGAAGGCCGGATCCAGCGAAGCGAGGAAGATGTGCTATTGGTAGTTCATTGGGCTGGTTCCCACCACTGGGCGTCTGCACCAGCGAAGGCGCTCATGGCTTCTTGCAAATCGCTCAGAAAAAGAGCGTCATTTGCCGCTAGCTCCATCTTGGCGATTTTGTCCGCCGTCCCAGGATGGGGCAAGCGTTGCTTGAGCGTCTCCTCGACCAATGCAAATTCCTCCAACGGCAGAATAATCCCAATTGGGTTGCCTGCCGCATCCGTTATATATTGACGCTTAAGAACGGTACTAGCCATTTTTCACCTCCATTGCTGATCGCCTTCATTCGACGGTTCGATTGCACTATATCACGATATAACAAAAAGGGGACAGATTTATTTATTGATCCGTGGATCGCTCTAACGGGGCCAGTCGACGGGCAGCTCGTCCTGAGCCCTTCGCTTTCCTTCGCTCCGCTCGAGGACAGGCGCTCAAGGGTAAACTTCGCGGCAAAGGATCGGATCTTGGGGAGGAAATCGAAGAGATAATGGAAAGACGGGAAGAAAAATAAATCTGTCCCCTTTTTCTCCTACTTTGATTTAAGACAACAACACATCCCTTTTCCAACATTTCGGTCAAGGCCGGCAGATTTTCCAATAATACTTGTATTTGTCTTTCAGGTCGGCGGGTTGCAGAGCCTCTGAATAAAATGAAGGAGGGTTTGTTCTCGGTCCGTAATGTAAGCAATGATCCGAAGTCAGTATCGGCTGAGACGATGATGCGGTTTTCATCGCGAACACGCAGCAATATTTCTACATCGGATGCGCTTTGCATCTCGTAATCACGCACATGAACAGTGTCATAGCCCGCCAATCTCAATCCATCTGCCACCAGTGGAGATAAGGCGTTGTCTATCAAGAATTTCATGCATGCATCATCAATGGCAATTCCCGTTCGCGGAGCGTTTCCGCAGCATACTGCAAGGTTTCGCGGATGTCATCCGCTTCAAGGTCCGGATAGGCTGCCAGGATCTCAAACTCATTCATTCCTTCCGCCATCATGCCGACAATCGTGGCCACAGGAATCCGTAAGTCCCGGATACATGGCACTCCATTCATCTTGGTTGGATCGATGGTAATTCGTGAAAAGCTCATGATATCCTCCTTTTTATTAACGATAGGCTGAAGGTTGCAGGCACGTCAAGACAATAAAGGGGACAGATTTATTTATTTGCAGATCGCTGCAATGGGGACAGTTGGCTGGCGGCCCGTCCTGAGCCCTTCGCTTTCCTTCGCTCCGCTCGAGGACAGGCGCTCAAGGGTAAACTCCGCGGCGAAGGATCGGATCTTGGGGACGAAAGCGATGTCACTGGCAATCGAGAAGATAAAGGAAAGGCCGGAAAATAAATCTGGCCCTTTATTCTCCCAAGACGATTGTATGGAAGCCGCCAAAACCCTTACTCTGCGAGATCCAATGCAATACCCAGAGCCTTGCCAAGTGCCGTCAGTTTCTTTGGAGACAGCTTCCCAATGTAGTTTGTCAACACAGATTTTTGCAGACTGATCAGCTCATCGCAGTGAATGCTGCTATCGTGCTTAAGGCCCTCATCAATTCCTATGGGGACTTGGGTGGACAACCCATCATGGACAGAGTAAACAGGTGCGCAAATGACGGTGGAGAAACGTGATTCGAGCAACGCTTGGCGGCTAACCACCACAAAAACCCTCGACTTCTTGGGATCTTTCTCCACAGGATGCGCGACGCGGTAAAGCTCGCCTCGTGTCATCCATCCACCTGATAAGCCAGCACGTCAAGAGCTTCTTCGTTGAGACGGTCCGCTTGCAGGTTTATCAACTCGATATCTCGGGCATTCCGCTCCTTTCGGATCGTCTGGTCGATATAGAAGAGCAAAGCCACTTCAATGAACTGAGAACGATTTCCAGAATCCCTGGACAGTCGATCGATGGTGTGGAGCAATTCTACCGATAGGGTGACGGAAGTCTTCTTTTTCATACTACTAATATACTACTAGTGCCGGTGCGGCGTCCACCAGGGCATAAAGGGGACAGATTTATTTATTGAGTACAGGCAAGCCGTTTTCGTCGCGGATGGGGATTATCGGTGCTACCTTGGCCTTGCCGACAGTGAAACAAAACGGGCGGAAAGTTAGGCAGCTTGGATAAAAGAAACCATTGCAGCGGGAGAATGGGAGCTGATCCGACCATTGCTCCAACGGGGACAGGACTGCTTGGAGCCGGATGGAGACTTGGGACGAGCGGTCAAAAGGATAATTGCTGACATCTGAAGATGTGACCACCTTTCCCCCCACCTAAATAGCTTGCCAAATGGTGACGGATTTGTCAACATATGCTAAATGAAGAACACCCGACCTGTTTCATGGATTAAGGCAGCAAGGAAGGACTTCGGGGAATTTCCTGAGCATGTACAAGGCGATATGCTGAATGCGCTCACCATTGCTGCGGAGGGGGGAAATCTGACAACACCAAACCGTTCATGGGAGTTGACGGCGGCGTGTTTGAAATCGCACTTCGGCATCGTGGGGATGCCTTTCGTGTCATTTACGCCGTGAAAATCGGCCAGGATATTTGGGTGATTGATGCCTTTCAAAAGAGGTCGAAGACAGGGATCAAGACACCTCAAATGAAGATCGACCTCATTCGCGACCGCTTAAAGCAACTGAAGGAGGCACTGAAATGAGCGACAATGTGGAACTAATCCGCGGCAGCGGTAATGTATTTTCCGACTTTGGCCGGGCAAATGCCGGCTTAGAGCAAGCTCGCGCCATTCTTGCGGCGGAGATCATCCGTACGCTGGATGCACGCGGTCTCTCAACGCGCGATGCCGAAAAGCTGACGGGCGTAGGACATTCGGAGTTTTCACGCATCCGCAACGCGAAACTTGACCGCTTCACCCTTGACCGGATGATAGCGATTCTGGGGAAGCTCGATGAGAACGTTGAGGTAAGTATCGCCTTCCATCCTCGTCGCTACGAAACTCATGTAAGACCGAACATTCGATAACAAAGGGATTGGGGACAGGATCAAGTCGAATAGTGCGCGGAGTCGTTCCCGCACTTGTGCTTGCATCGCCGGCGATAAGA
>JAPLHV010000156.1 GCA_026389455.1 Coprothermobacterota bacterium | reverse complement strand
GCCTTCTCCACGGCGGTCGAGATCATGAAGAGGTCGGCTTTGATCTGACGAGCCAGAAGTGAGGAACCGAAGTCCTTGTCGATCACGGCTGCCGTTCCTTCCAGTTCGCCGTTCTCCTTTCGGATCACCGGGATGCCGCCGCCGCCGACCGCAATGACTGTCATCCCCTCGTCGACCAGGGCTTTGATGGCCTGCCACTCCACAACTTCGCTGGGGATAGGTGAAGCAACGACCCGGCGCCAACCGCGCCCGGCGTCCTCAACCACAGTCCAGCCTTCATCGGTGGCGTACTTTTTGGCTTTCTCCTCGCTGTAAAAAGGCCCGATCGGCTTTGAGGGTTTCTGGAAGGCAGGGTCCAAGCGGTCGACCACTGCCTGGGTGACCACGGTCACGGCCATCTTGTCGATCTTGCGCTCGTGGAAGATGTTCTGCAGATTCTGCTGCAAGGCGTAGCCAATGGCGCCTTGGGTGTCGGCGCCGCAAGCGTCGAGAGGAACGGTGTGCAGCATGTTCGAGGCCAGTTCCGAACGCAGCAGGATGAAACCCACCTGCGGCCCGTTGCCGTGGGTAACGACCACATCCCAGCCATCTTCGATCATGGTAGCGATGTGCTGGCAGGATTCCTTGGCTGCCTGGTACTGGTCAGGTACGGATTGATGCTTCTCGTCTTTAATCAGGGAATTGCCGCCGATGGCGACGACTGCTACTTTCTTCATTGTTGTCCTATTTCCTCCAAGTGTTGGTGTTAAGCTGCTGAGTCAGCTATGGCGACAGATTTCCCGGCTATGGGGACAGAGTAGACCTCCGGTCCGAGTAGACCGGAGGTCTACTCGGAAATCTGTCCCCATTATTGAAAGCTTAGCCCATGGTCAGGGCCATGACCGCCTTCTGCGCGTGCAAACGGTTTTCGGCTTCGTCATAGACAACAGACTGAGCGCCGTCGATGACCTCGTCGGTGACTTCGATGTTGCGGTCCGCCGGCAGGGGGTGCATGAAAATAGCGTCCGGGTGTGCCAGCGACATCTTGGCTGCGTCGGTGATCCAATCCTGATAGCTGTCCTGAATCCGCTTTCCCTCGACCTTATCAGCGGTGGTCATCAAGGGTCCCCAGGACTTGGCGTACACAATCTCGGCGCCATTGAAAGCTTCGGCCATGTCATGGCTGATCTGGAAGCTCGTTCCGTAGCGGCGAGCCTGCGCCTTGGCCTCCTCCACGATATCGCCGCGAAGAGCGAATTCGGGCGGATAGGCCAGCGTCACGTCCAAGCCAAAGCGGGGCATCTGCAGGATCAGCGACTGAGGGACCGAGATCGGCTTCAGGTAGGAGGCGGCGTAGGCCCAGGAGACAACCATCTTGCGATGACGCAGTTGCGTTCCTTTCTTCTCGAAGATGGTCATCAAGTCGGCCAGGCACTGGAAGGGGTGGTAAAGATCGCACTGCATGTTCAATACGGGGACGCGGGAATAGCGGGCAACCTCGTTTTGGTAGGCATTGCCGACCTGCCAATCGCATTGACGGATGGCCAGCCCGTCGAAGTAGCGGCCCAGGATCTCGCCGATCTCTTTGGGAGTATCGCCATGGGCGATCTGCGTGGTAGCCGCCTCGATGAAAGCGCCGTGCCCACCCAGTTGAGCGATCCCGGCCTCGAATGAGGCACGTGTACGGGTAGAAGAGAAAAAGAAGAGCATCGCCAGAACCTTGTCTCGCAAATAGGGATGAGGTTCCCGCAGCGCCTGCTTGCGTTTCAAGTCGAAAGCCACCTCCAAGACTGTCTCCACCTCTTCCTTGGAGAAGTCCAGATCACAAATCAGGTCACGTCCGCGCAGGTTGGTCTGCATCATTCCTCCCTTCTCCGGCTATGCGCCGGCAACAAGTAATACGATAGTATCGCAGAACGCCCTGCCGGGGGCTATCAAGCTGCCGGGGGCTATCAAGTGATTAAGTGATTAAGTGGTTAAGTGATTAAGTGGTTTAGTAGTTTAGTGACTACTTACCTACTTACCTACTTAACTACTTGATTACTTAATAATCATGTCGTGTCCCTGCGAGTTTGATGCGCCAGGTTCGATCGCCAGCCCTAGCTAAGGCAAACTTTACTCGACTGCCCCCAATACCAAGGCAAGAAGAGCCATCCGCATCACCACGCCATTGAAAGCCTCTTGCCAGTAGCGCGACCAACGCGTGATGTCCACATCGGGAGGGATCTCATCCATTCGCGGCAGGGAATGCAGCAGGATAGCATCCGGTTTTCCCTTCGTCTCCAACAGTTGGCGGGTAATCTTGTAGTTGTCGGGGGTCATGCCGTGTTCGCCGGCTTCCTGGCGGGCTTTGGTATAGTCAGGCTGAACCACCGGCTCGACGAGGATCACGTCGGCCTCGGCGATGGCCTGTTCGACATGCTCGACCTCGCGGAAGTTCAACGAGAACTGTTTCAACTCCTCCTTGAACTCGGGCTGCAGAGACAGTTCGGGGGGAGAGACGAAGGTCACCGGGCAGTCGAATTGGGTCAGAGCGTAGCCAAGGGAGTGCATCGTGCGCATGCGCATGTCGCCTACAGCCAGCCATTTCAGACCATCGATGCGCCCCTTCTCCCGCAGGACAGTATATAAGTCGGTGAGGATCTGGGTGGGATGCTCGCCCCAGCCATCCCCTCCGTTGATCACCGGCACGCTGGCCCATTTGGCCGCCTCCATTGGGGCGCCTTGCTGGAAGTGTCGCATGACGATCACATCACCGTAGAACTCCAGCATCTTCACGGTGTCCTTGATCGATTCTTGGTAGAAATCCCCGGCGCGGGTCATCTTGAAATCGGCAAACCCGACTACTTTTCCCCCCAGGCGGCACATCGCTGATTCGTGGGCAAGGCGGGTGCGCGTGCTGGGCTGGTAGAAAGCGCTGACCATGGTCTTCTCTTTCAGCATCTCCACGTTCTTTCGATTGCGGGCGATCGGCTCCAATCGCTGAGCGATCTCGAAGACGCGGAAAAACTCTTGGCGTTCAAAGTCCTTCAAAGACAGGATATCGCGGCCATTAAAACTTCTCATTGCATTCTCCTTCTCTTTGGTTTCAATTCAGTTGCTGTGGTCGGTGAAGCCATGGTTCCCATTAGTCCTTTGCCGCCGCCCCGGGTAATCGGCTAATCACGTGGAAACGGAAGAACTCGCGCACGAAGTAATTCAGCGAGTAACCGGCACGGCTGCCGTCTTTCAAGTAGAGGGTCTCCTCCAATAGAAGCAACGGAGTCTTCGGCTTGATCCGCAGCTTGCCGGCGAGAGAATTGGAGGCGTTGGTGGGTAGAATATCGGAGCGGGCATAGGCGATGGGCACTCCCTGTTCCAACAGGTAGTCGATCACCGAACCTTGGAAGCGGTCGCGTAGGTCAGTCAAGTTGATGGATCGCTCCGGCAACAAATCGTACATGTAGGCGACCCGACGGTCCTGGGCTGTCTTGATGCGGGAGAGATAAAGCAGCGGTTCACCCTCCTCCACGCCAAGCTTCTGCGCATAGGCGGCTCTGGCCTTAATGCGTCCGATACGAAGATTGACCGTCCCGGCCACCATGCCAAGGCGGTGGGCCATCGTCTCCACGCTCTCCAAAGTCTCCAGGCCGGCCTCGATCAAGGGCCAGCGGTCTCTGACGATAAAGGTGCCGACCCCCGGGCGCCGAGTGATCAGTCCATCTTCCTCGAAAGCCCGCAAGGCTTCTCGCAGTGTGGAACGGGAGATGCCCAACTCCTCCGCCAGAGCAGGCTCGGCGGGAAAACGATCGCCGGGTTTGAAGGCCCCTTGCTCGATGAGGGTCATCAAGCGCTCCTGGGCAACCATATAAAGTGGGCGGGAATCAGCCCAGATGCGTTCGTTGCGTTCCAATTTGTCGGACACGAGACATAGGTGCATATAGTGTAAGCTGGGAGAGGCATTTGTCAACTCGCCAGGACACTGAGGGCTCTGCCCTCAGGCTCCCGAAGACCATGACTTCTGCGCCTTCTTCTCACTCCATGGACTGGAGGGCTCTGCCCTCAGGCTCCCGAAGACCATGACTTCTGCGCCTTCTTCTCACTCCATGGACTGGAGGGCTCTGCCCTCAGACTCCCGAAGACCATGACTTCTGCGCCTTCTTCTCACTCCATGGACTGGAGGGCTCTGCCCTCAGGCTCCCGAAGACCATGACTTCTGCGCCTTCTTCTCACTCCATGGAATGGAAGGCTCTGCCCTCAGGCTCCCGAGGTACAGGCAGTGTCATAAGGAGAAACCCAGCAATTGGAGGGGGATGTACCAAATTAATACAGCTAGGGCGCCGAAAAATGCCAGGGCGCCGACCACAATGGCGGCGATGGCGAAGCCCTTCCCGCTGTGGCTGTCGCCGCTTTTACGGATCTGGGAGAGAGCGACCACGCCGAGGACTACTGCCAGCGGACCCAGCGCCACGCCGAAGATGAAGAACCCCGCCAATCCACTGATGAAACCTGCCACGGCCAGGCTGTTAGTGCGCGGGGTAGTTGCCGGGGGTAGAGGCACGGCTTGCCGTGCCTCTACCGGAGGAGGGGGGATTGGTTCAATAGTTTGGATCGGCCGCCAAGAACTAAGCCACTGCCCGCAGCGGCTGCAGTACAGTGAGCCAGGCTGGTTGCTAAAGCCGCAGTGAGTGCATTGCTGATTGTTCGTTGGTTGTTCCATGTCAAATTTCCCTCATGGCTATCTTACTCCAGGCGCGGGGAACACCGCACCTGCCAATGATAAGCCGAGGAACCGGATGGTGGAAACATCACCAGTTGCGCCCTAGGAAAAGAACTGACCAATAATTGCAGCGCCGATAGCCAAGGCGATCACGAAGATCAGCACCACAATGATTGACAACACCAGCCCAGCAATGGCCATTCCGCGACCGGAACCCTCTATCTTGTTTGCCTGGGAGAGGCCCAGCCCGGAGAGGATCAACCCGATCACTCCCAGGATGATCGCGATCAGCGAGACCCAAGGGATCCAGACCAGGATGATCGCTACCAGCCCGCAGACGAAGCCGGCCGTGGCTGTTCCGTTGGTTGGGATAGCGCTGAACGGCTCCGGCGACCTCGGTTGAGCCGGTTGGACAGTCGGGGTTGGTTGAATAGACTGGTAAGTTCCTGGCGTTGGCGAAGGCTGTACCATTTGCTGCACTCCAAAGTTCAACCCGCACGTCTCGCAGAACCGTGCATTGGCGTCGTGTTCCTTCCCACAACTGGGACAATACGGCATCTCACTCCTCCTTGCGTGGTTTGCTCTAGCCTGCCCAAAAGAATTGGAAGAGGGCTGCTGGAACAGGCAGAACTTTCATTCGAAAGTACTCGACAGCCATCCTCGCTGTCAACTACTTGCTCTCTTCAGGAAAACAAAGGGGACAGATTTATTTTCTCATGCCAAGAGAACCTTATTCTCAAAAATAAATCTGTCCTCTTTTTCCCCAATCCTATTCAATCAACTTTTCGAGAAGTTCCTTAAACTTCGCAATGTGCACAGCATCAGCGAAGCAATGATTCAGTTGAACAGAATATGGCAATAATATTCTCTCATTTTCCTTAAAGAACTTCCCCCACGCCAATCTAGGCACGGAATCCTCTTTAGTAATATTGATTGTATTAGACAATTGCGTGAATGATATCCATGGTATCGATGTGAGATATATCAAATCATCTCGTTGTTCATCTGCATTGGATGGAAAGTATTCCTTTTGATTCTTCGACTTATTCCTGGCTTCAGCTATGAATTCATCGACATTGCTCTTCATATCAACAGTAACAATCTTGAACAAATCACTATCCTTATCCAGGTCGGTGAAAGATGGACTCAGTACATCATGCAGAATCACCTTCCCATCTCTATTCCTGTATTTGAACTCGTCAATTTGATTCGCGCAATATGTCGAGTAATATATCATTGAATAATAGAAAGGACTCTTTTTTTCTTTAATGTCTCTTATGAACGTTGTTATATCAATATTGAAGCTAATGCTATATTGCGGATAATCAAGATTTCCGAAAAACTCGAAATGAGTTTTCCGTTTCCATGTACCGATATCTATTTCCTTCATGACTGCCTCTCCCTTCAGATCTATGCTCACTATGAGTGATTTCGTTTGT
>JAPLHV010000053.1 GCA_026389455.1 Coprothermobacterota bacterium | reverse complement strand
CGCAGCCAAGATGCGATAGAAAGTGCGCACCGAGGCCAGATAGATCCCTTCATCCAGCAGGGTGAAGAAGATCTCCTGGGGAGAATAGTCGAGGAAGCGAGGCTCGTGCAACACATCCAGCGCCTGCTGTCTCTCTTCCGGGGAGAGGGGATCGCGGTTGGAGCCAGGGGTGCGATCGGGCTTGGCGTTTGCGCCTGTGTTCGGAGCAACGCTCTTGGCTGGTGCCGGGAAGGAAGCGGGAAGAGGAGAAGCTGCTGGGTCGGTTGAGGCTGCCGGCCACAGGGGAGATCTTGGTTCCGCGGCAGTCGTTGAGACTGTGGCAGCGAGCGTCACAGTTGGAGCCATGGGGGCAGCCGGCAGGTAGACAGTTCCCGGCAGGGCGTTCTGCAACGGCACTGCAGAGGCGATTGCTGCAGGGGCGATCGGAGCAAGGGATAATGGCTGTGCCATAGACATCAGCGCCGGGGCGACGGGAAGGTCGCTGAGAAGGGGGCAAGCAGCAGCGTTTGTCCTTGGCTTTGGCTGTGGGTGGGATCTTGGTCTAGCTTCCTCCTCCTTCCCCTGGCGGTAGAAGGAAGCCCGGGAGAGGTCCAAGGCCCAACAGATAACAGAGACCTTGGCTTGACCGGCTTGGACCATCTCCCGGGCGATCACTATCAGTTCCCTTCGCTTGTCTTGGTCGCAGAAAGGGGGATCTCCAATAACTCGGAGATTTTTTTTTGCACCTCGATCAAAGTCTGCAGTTGCTTAAGGCGCGTTTCCAGTTGAGACACTTTCCGGGAGAGCTTGCGGTTCTCTTCCAGCAAGGATCCGTCCGGGTTGGCCTTGCGGCCTCGCGGCTTGGGAGAGAGTGCCTCTTCCAGGGCTTCTTGCTCTTGCTGGCGCCAGCGGTGGAGGTGGGAGGAGTAGAGGCCTTCCCGGCGCAGCAGAGCGGCCAACGCTCCGGTGGTGTTGCAGCTCTCCGCTTGGCGCAGGAGGTCTGCCTTGTAGCGGGCGGTGAAGCGGCGCAGCGGGCGAGGTTGAGGTTCTCTCACCTCCGGGTCGGGGAAGTGGGCGTCCTTTTCTTCAGTGGGGGCGGCGGCCAATATTCTCATCCCTGTCATCTCGTCTCCTCTTCCTGGTTCAATGGTTAACTTACCAGCCTGCGGCAGCATGTCTTCTTCCATCATACTCCAGTGGTTCATCTCACTCTCATTCTCCGCCCTGTCATTTCCTTCTTCTATTTCGGGAGGGGAACTGTCTCGGGTCTATCTTGGCACAGAGGGATCTTCTCGATTTCGTCCACAAGATCCGAGCCTTCGCTACTCTTAGGACGAGCCGCCAGTCAACTGTCCCCGTTGGAGCGATCTACGGATCAATAAATAAATCTGTCCCCTTTTCATTCCCATATGAAGGAAGAGGATAAGGTAGAATGTATTGGCGCATGAAGATTATCTCCTGGCGCCGGACTGAAACTCGTCGGGAATGCTATCCGCAGCCAAGGCTGGGATGAAGCGACGGGTCCGAAGCCGGGAACCAATGGCGATGCTGGACAGAAGAAAGGAGAGGAGCTGACCATGGAAGATGAAAAGGATAGACTCAGTTGGTACGATTTAAAAGGTGAAAGACAGGTCCGTGAGTGGGAGATGGAAATCTGCCCGGCATGCGGCGGCCGGGGCATGATGTGCAAGTGCTGGGTGGATGCTCTGATTGATCATTGTGAGAAGCCGGATGCCGAGAAAGAGGATATCCGAGCGGCACTGCTGGCGCAGGATGGGTCAGGCCCCTTCATTCGCAAGTTGGGACAAAGTAGGTATAGATATCCATACGAAGGACGTGATGCCGCCGGATTTTCCATGATAACCTACCTGAATAAACCGCCGGCTACTCTCTCCAAGGTAAAAGAGGCTTTTGTTGAACTTATGGAGGTCTGTCGGATAGAGCTTAAAAAAAAGCTGAAAGTAGATTGAGCCCATTGATTGAGGAACTGAATGGTCTTCAATTCCGGGCCATCGTCAAGGTTCAGAATCCCACGTGGATGACTTGTGGCGCAGGCGGCAAAAGATTGGACGAAGGTTGTCCAGGGTAACCTACAAGAGAAGGAGAGAAGATGGCTAAAGGCTATTTTGCGCAAGGTTTCGTTCGTGGCAGGGGATGGGACGGATTGGTCTCGATCATGGTGATGGGAGAATCCGCCGAGGAAGCGTCCAATCGCCTGGAGGAAGAGATCCAAGCCAGAGGGGACATATTGGACGGGGACATTAGTATCGACGAAGATGAGGACGAAGATGAGGAGGAAGACGAGGATTGCGAAGAAGACGAGGAACCCACCCAAAGCGAAGCAGGCATAAGCTGAAGAGGGGAGAAACCGCAAGGAGCGATGATAAATGAGCGAACTCCGGCTGATGCCCAAGCGGTGGCACAAGCGTGTGGTTGTTCTCCAACCGGCATTCGCATCTTGCTGGAATATTTGAGCAGCATTGGAGTGCTTGAACGCTATTCAGACAAATACGCTCTCACCCCGACAGCCGCCACCTTTCTGGTTCCGAAGAAGCAGAGTTATGTGGGTGACCTGGTATTGAGCGAGACAGCCCCTGAAACCGTGGAAGGCTATCTCGGAGCAGTGCGCAGCGGTCAGCCCTACTATCCTGCCGTTCCATGGGCGCAAGATGCTTGGCTTGAAAGTTACCGATCGTCGCGACCGGCGAAGAGCCTGGAAATGTGGCGTTTGGCGGGTTTCGAGCCAGGGCGGACTTCACGCCTGCGCGTTGTTGATTTGGCTTGTGGCTGCGCTATTAAAAGCCTCACCTTGGCACATGCCGACCCAATGGTTCAGGTCGACTGTGTGGACAGCTCTGATGTGCTAGAGGTCGCGCGCGATCTGGCGATGCGTTTGGGAGTCTTATCGCAAGCCAAGTTTCTGCCTGGAGATCTGCACTCCATCAATCTGGGAAAGGGGCGGTATGATGCTGCGCTGTTAGGTCAGATTACGTTTTACTTGACGCCTGAACAGAATCTTGCGCTATTCATGAGGATGCATGAATCGCTCGTACCCTCCGGGGTCGTGGTGATCGATGTTCCCATGATTTCGGATACATCTGGCGAGCGGGAAAGCTTGGCTTCAGTTTTCACATGGGCGACGAGCGGAGGCAAAGCGCACTCCTTTGCTGAGTATAGCCATTGGTTGCAAGTGGCTGGATTCAAAGCAGCGAGGCAGCTTGGCTTAACCTGGTTGTCAGCAGAAAAGCCATAGCAATCCATCACGGAAAAGGGGACAGATTTATTTTCCTACTTTTCTCGGCCTTCCCGGCCCTCGAGATTCTACCCGTCTTTCAATGATCTTCTCGATTTCGTCCACAAGATCCAATCCTCCACTACTCATAGGACGAGCCGCCAGTCAACTGTCCCCGTTGGAGCGATCTACGAATTAATAAATAAATCTGTCCCCTTTTATCTCCTCGCATCCGTCCCTATCCCTTGGCGCTCTGCGGGCGGGCAGTTTCGGTCGAGGCCTTAGGCTGGTAAAATGAGAGGTTGCGATGGAATTCAAACTCGTATCTGATTACGAACCCAAGGGGGACCAGCCACAGGCGATCGAGCAGCTTGCCAGCGGAATTCAGCGAGGCGAGCGGTTTCATACCCTGCTTGGCGTCACCGGCTCGGGCAAGACCTACACGGTGGCGCATATCATCGCGCGACTGCAGCGGCCGGCCTTGGTGTTGGCTCACAACAAGACGCTGGCTGCCCAGCTTTACTCGGAGTTCCGCACCCTTTTTCCGGAGAATGCGGTGGAGTATTTCGTCAGTTACTACGACTACTACCAACCGGAAGCCTATGTGCCCCAGAGCGATCTTTACATCGAGAAGGAAGCCACGATCAATGATGACTTGGACCGCTTGCGCTATGCGGCGGCCCAATCTTTGATCGAGCGTCGCGATGTGATCGTCGTGGCTTCGGTGTCCTGCATCTACGGTATGGATGCCCCGGAGAGCTTCCTGGCCGAAGGCTGTCACGTACGCAACGGCGACTTGCTGGAGCGGGACCGATTCCTTCGTCAGTTGATCAAGTTGCAGTACGAGAGAAACGATATCGATTTTCAGCGAGGCCGCTTCCGCGTGAGGGGCGATTGCGTGGAGGTCTATCCTTCCCACGGCCAGTACGCAGTCCGCGTCGAGTTCAATGATGAGCGCGTGGAGAGGATCAGTGAGATGGATCCACTTCTTAGCAAGGCTACCCGGGTCTTGCATTCCTTCCTTTTCTACCCTGCGAAACACTTCGTGGTCAGCGAGGCGACCATGCGCCGCTCTTTGGCCGGCATCGAGGAAGAGCTGAAGCAGCGGCTGCTGGCGCTGCGGCAGGAGGGAAAGCTGCTGGAGGCCTACCGTCTGGAACAGCGCACCAACTATGACATGGAGATGCTGCGAGAGTTCGGCTCCTGCCCGGGGATCGAGAACTACAGCATGTACCTGGCAGGGAGAAACCCGGGCGACCGGCCCAATTGCCTGTTGAATTACTTTCCCCAAGACTTCCTCGCTTTCATCGACGAATCGCACATCTCCATTCCTCAACTGGCAGCGATGTATAAAGGCGATCGCTCACGCAAACAAACCCTCATCGATTTCGGCTTCCGCCTGCCCTCGGCTTTGGAGAATCGTCCACTGAAGTTCGAGGAAGCGCTGGAGGTGCTGGGCCAGACGGTGATGGTCTCGGCCACTCCAGGGCCCTTCGAAATGGAGCATTCCAGCCAAGTGGTGGAACAACTGATTCGCCCCACTGGGTTGATTGACCCCGAGATTGAAGTCCGTCCAGTGGAGGGAGAGGTGGAGGATTTGGTGGAAGAGATCCGCCTTCGCGCCGAACGCAACGAGCGGGTGTTGGTCACCACTCTTACCAAGAAGATGTCTGAAGAGCTGGCCGAGTACCTGACAGAGCTGGGCTTGAAAGTGCAATATTTACATAGCGAGATCGATACCATCAACCGTGTCCTCTTGTTGCGGGATTTGCGCCTGGGCAAGTTCGACTGAATTTGCTGCGGGAAGGGTTGGACTTGCCTGAGGTAACCCTGGTCGCCATCCTCGATGCCGATCGAGAGGGATTCCTTCGTTCAGAGCGCTCGCTGATCCAGACCATCGGCCGCACTGCGCGCAACATCAGAGGAAAAGTGATCATGTATGCAGATGTCATCACCGAGTCGATGCGCAAAGCGATCAGCGAGACGGATCGGCGCCGGGCTGCACAGCACCGCTACAACCAGGAACACGGCATCCAGCCGGAAACAATTCGCAAAGCCATCAAGAATATGCTGGAACTCCCTGCCGGGGGCTGTCTACTTGCCGGGGACTATCTGTCTGAAGAAGGACAGGAAACTGACCTCGCCCAGAGCATGAAAGGCCTCAGCGCAAGCCAGCAAACACAAGCTCTGATGCAATTGGAAGAGGAGATGCGGGCGGCCGCCGAGACGCTTGAGTTCGAGCGGGCCGCCCAAATTCGCGACCGCGTCTTCGAGCTGCGCAAGCGGCTGAGAATCCATTGAGGGAACGGCAGTGAGCCAAGAAAATAGCTTTCGGCAACTCGACAGCCCCCGGCAACTCGACAGCCCCCGGCAATTTGACAGCCCACGACAGGGCGATATTGTCATCAAAGGGGCGCGGGAACATA
>JAPLHV010000074.1 GCA_026389455.1 Coprothermobacterota bacterium | reverse complement strand
GAGGAGCGCCCAGCTCTTCTGCCGTCAAGCGCGCCAATTCCAAGGCCGACCCTTGTTCCACCACAAAATCCAGATCGTTCGGTGTAGCCAGGCCCAGCAACCGGTCTCGCACAGCGCCTCCCACGAGGTATGCTCTCATCAGCGATCGCTTGGCTGCCTCGGCCACCGCTGCCAGCAGCCGCCGCGCCTCTGCATCTCGTTTCATGAATGAAGCCTAGCGCAAATATTGAAGAGACGGTAGGAAAGGAGAAGGCCGCCCGAAGGCGGCCTTCCATGATGTTGAAATGTAGACAGAACTAAACGGGTTTTGGAGCCTCCACCGGGCAGACGCTGTTACAGGCGCCGCAGTCGATGCACTTGTCGGCTTCGATAATGTAGATGGGGTCTCCGGCGGTGATCGCCTCGACTGGGCAGTTGTCCACGCATGCCCCACAGGCGATGCATTCCGAACTGATCAGGTAAGCCATGCTCTACACGGGGGCGATGCGGCGCCCTGGGGTCTGTCCCCGGCAAAATGTGGGTCAAGGTTTAGGTAACGCTCCTTCCTTATTAAGGCCGCGCACGATGGGCGCCAGCATGGAGGTGAACTCCATCGGGAAGATGTACTTGGTGGAGGGGCTTGCCCCCAAGGCACGCAGGGCGTCGAAGTATTGCAGGGTCATGGTTTTTTCGTCGATCCCCTTGGCCACCGAGTAGATCCGATCCAAGGCCAAAGAGAAGCCCTCGGCGGTGAGGATGCGAGCTTGGCGGTCTCCCTCGGCGTTGAGGATAGCCGATTGCTTGGCGCCCTCTGCCACGGTGATGGCTGCTGCTTTCTTGCCCTCGGCCTCGGTGACAATAGCGCGGCGGGTACGCTCGGCTGACATCTGCCGGATCATCGCCTCGGAGACGTCCTTGGGTGGAACAATCTCGCGGATCTCCACGCGGGTGACTTTCACCCCCCAGCCCTCGGTCACTTGATCCAACTTGGTAGCCAGTACTTCGTTGATATGATCGCGCTTGGCTAAAACATCATCAAGAGAGATGTCGCCAACCACGGCGCGAAGGGAAGTAGTGGCTAACCCTTGCACGGCAGTAAGGAAGTTCTGGATCTTCACCACCGAGAGGGTCGGTTCAAAGACCTTGGAGTAGATCAGGAAGTCGATCGAGATCGGCGCGTTGTCCTTGGTGATACAGGTTTGGTGAGGAATCTCCAGGAACTGCTCGCGGAGGTCCACCGCGAATGGAGAATCTACGAAAGGAATCAGGAAGACGATCCCCGGTCCTTTGGTGCCGATGCATTTGCCCAGCCGGAAGATGACCAAGCGCTTGTACTCTCGTACGATGCGGATGCCAAACCGGAAGATCAAGAACAGGATGACGATCCCTAGCAACACCCACAATGCTGATTCCAAAATCATGCTGTACCCTCCTTCAATTCACTCTGTTTTGATTTAACCAAAAGGATCAAACCCTCGCGACCCACTACAAAGACGGGTTGGCCGAGTTGGATCTCCCCTTCAAGGGAGCGTGCTTTCCAGTAGCTGCCGTCAACCAGCACGGTGCCTTCGGGGTTCATGCCCGAGCTGGCCACGCCGCTAGACCCAGGCAAGGCGTCCACCCCCAGCTTCATGTGGGGGCGGCTGCGCATGCGGATGGCAGCAGCGATCACCCCGAAGAAGAAGATCAGGCTGAAGGCGGTGAACCCACCCACCAACCAGAGAGAGACCCCATTCTCCAGATCCAAAGGAAAACCTTGCGGGTTGAAGAGGAGGAGAGATCCGAGGATGAAGGTGACGATGCCCCCCGCCCCCATGATGCCGAAGCCGGGGGCTTTCACCTCCAGGATGAAGAGCACGGCAGAGACGATCAGCAGTAGGATCCCCACCCAGTTCACCGGCAAGGTCTCCATTGCCAGCAGGGCCAGGATCAAGGCGATGGCGCCGATCACCCCCGCGACGATAGTGGGGTGGAAGACCTCGGCGATCAGGGCGAAGATCCCCACCAAGAGAAGGACGTAGGCCAGGTTGGGGTCGGCGATCGCCTCCAGGAAGCGGTCCCACCAGGACGGGGGATTCTCCTGGATGGGGACTCCCAGGGTGTGAAGGGTAATCTTGATCCCATTCACCGACACCTCCCTCCCTTCCAATTGAACCAAGAGATCAGGCAGATCCTGAGCGATAAGATCGACTACATGAAGCTGCAGCGCTTCCTCGGCTGGGATGGAGAGGCTCTGGCGGACAGCTCCTTCAGCCCAAACCGCGTTTCGCCCGCTGCGCTGGGCAAGGCTAATGATGTAGCTGGCAGCATCGTTGGTCAGCTTGGCGTTCATCGTCTCGTCCGGCTGCCCTCCCCCCAGAAGAACCGGGTGTGCGGCGCCGATGCTGGTGCCTGGAGCCATGGCAGCAAGAGGGGCTGCATAGGTTAGGAAGGCGCCGGCCGAGGCGGCGCGCGCCCCCTGGGGAGCGACGTAGGCGACCACCGGAACCTTGGAGAGGAGAATAGCCTGGACGATCTGGCGCATCGATGCGTCCGACCCGCCGGGTGTATTCAGTTGAAGGATCACTAGGCCGGCTTGGCCTTCCGCCCCCTCGATCTGGCTGACCAAGTAACGAGCCGAGATCGGGTTCACCGTGCCGTTCAAAGTCAACACCAGGATTGGGCTTGGAGCTGCCTGAACGGGACCGGTGAGAGCCAGCAGGAAAAAGAATACGAGAGCGGTTATGAAGAGCTGCGGTAATTTTGCCAACATGTTTCATCCTCCAGCGGTCCTACTACCACACCCGAGAGATTTCCCAGGCGGAAGAATTGTTGGGCCACACGCTGAACATCTTCAGGGGTCACCCGTTCGTAGTGGCGAATCTTCTCCCGGGCGGAAGGCAGAACCCCGTCCAGGAGGAGATGCTCACCCAACCAGAGGGTCTGGGAAAGAGTGTCCTCCAGGCGCAAGAGGAAACCGCCTTTGATATACTCCACGACTCTGTTTAGTTCAGCCTGAGGGAGGCCCTCTCGGCTTAGCTTCTCCATCTGGCACCAGATCAGGTCCAGCACCTGGGGCACATTCTGAGGCGCACAACCGGCCTCTACCACTTGGCAGCCCGCGTCCTGGAAGAATTCCAGGCTGGAGTGGACGTAGTAGGCCAGACCATAGCGATCACGGACCTCGTTGAAGAGGCGCGAAGAGGCGCCCACGCCTAGCACGGCGTTGAGGATACCCAAGGCGAAGTGATCCGGGTGGTGTCGGCTGATGGTGATACTTCCCAGGCAGAGGTGCGCCTCGGCGGTGTCCTTCGTTTCCACTTGAAAGCGATTCCGGCATTGTTGACCGGCTGGGGGAAAGGAGGGTTGCCGGCCCCTGTCCAGACGACCGAAACCAGCCTGACAGAGTTCCTCCACCTTGAGTGAGTCGATGTGGCCGCAGACGGCCAAGACGATATTGCTGCCACAGTACGTGCGTCGCCAGCAGTCAGACAGGAGCGGGCTGGTGAAGTCAGCCAGGCTCGCCTCGCTGCCGGCGATGTCTTGTCCAAGGGGGTGGTCGGGGAAGAGGAGCTTAAATAGCAACGTCTCTCCCAGGTCGCTGGGTTGGTCGCGGTGCATTCGGATCTCCTCGATGATCACTCGCCGTTCTTTCTCCAGGTCTTCCTCGCGGAAGAGGGGATTAAGGACCATATCAGCCAGCACGTCGAAGGCTTCCTCCAGGCGATAGGCGGGTACTTTGGTGAAATAGCAGGTTGCCTCCTGGCCGGTGTAAGCCTCCAGGATCCCGCCGATCCCTTCGATAGCCTCAGAGATTGCCCGCGAACTGGGTCGCTTCTGGGAACCCTGGAAGAGGAAATGCTCCAAAAAATGGGCCGCGCCGCTGGTAGGGGCATCCTCGTAGCGAGAACCGTATCCAACCCAGGCGGCGATTGACACCGAAGCCCCTGTCTTCCTACCATGAACGATCAGTTTTAGCTTGTTATCCAGTTCGATGATCTTGGCCATCTCTCTATTAGATCCTCATTCTGCACGTTATTGCCTGCGGTTCCCAGAAAAGATCCCCCTGCACCCATAGCATAGTATACTCCCTCCGCCTAGCCCACTTTTCACGTTAGGACTACAATCGAGTGATGATCGATTGGGAACAGGCACTGAACGCGCCGCAAAAAGAGGCGGTCTTCCATACGGAAGGCCCCCTTTTGGTCTTGGCTGGAGCCGGCAGCGGAAAAACCCGAGTGATCGCTTACCGCATCGCTCACTTGCTGCATTCTCAAGCAGCCAAGCCGGGTCAGATTCTGGCGGTGACCTTCACCAACAAAGCGGCGAGGGAGATGCGCAGTCGTGTGGAGGGGTTGCTGGGAAGCGGGATGAAGGAGATGTGGGTAGGCACCTTCCACGCCACTTGCGCGCGTATTCTGCGAATGGAGGCGGAGAAGATTGGATTTACCCGTGATTTCGCGATCATGGACAGGGCCGACCAGGAGAGGGTGCTGAAGGAGGCCGCCCGACAGTTGGAACAAAGCGACGCGGTGGCCAAAGCCGGCGCTTCCTGCGGCCGCATCTCGGAACTGAAGAGCCGAATGGTCTCACCGGGCGAGTTTCGCGCCAACTATGCCCGGAGCCGGCTAGACGAACAATTCGCCTCACTCTATTTCAAGTACCAGGAGTTGCTCCACACCTACAATGCCTTCGACTTCGACGACCTCTTGCTGGGGGTGGTGCGTCTCTTCCGAGAGAACCAGGAAGTCTTGGAGCGTTTCCAGCGGCGTTTTCGTTTTCTTTTAGTAGACGAGTTCCAAGACATCAACCATCCCCAGTACGAGATCGTCAAACTTCTGGCGCGAGAGCACCAGAACCTCTGCGTGGTTGGGGACGATTACCAGGCCATCTTCTCCTGGCGAGGAGCGGATGTGCATTACTTGCTCGACCATTTCGAGGAAGACTTCCCCAGAAGCAAGGTAGTCAGCCTGGAGCAGAACTACCGCTCTGGACCGATTATCCTGAGCGCGGCCAACGAGGTCATCGCCAGCCTCAGCCGGGGCAAGGAGAAGCGTCTATGGTCCGATCAGCCCAATGCCAACCCACCCCTTTGCCGTTACCAGGCCACTGACGAGACCGACGAGGCTCGCTTCGTCGGACGCGAAGTCGAGCGTTTGATTTCCGCCGAGGGACGTGCCTTTCGCGAGTTCGCCGTGCTCTATCGGATGAACAGCCAGTCGCGACTCTTCGAAGAAGTGTTGCTGGCGCGGGGAATCCCCTATCGAGTGGTGGGCGGCGTCCGCTTTTACGAGCGGCGAGAGGTGAGGGATGCGCTGGCTTTGCTGCGCATCTCCGTCAACCTTGCTGACTCCATCTCCCTACGGCGCGTGCTGGGCTGGCTGGGGGGGATCGGGTCAACCACCCTGGATCGCGCCGATAAACTAGGACTTCCCTTGTGGGAAGCTCTCCAACAGTTGGCTAAGAACGGCCTCTTGAGGGGGAAGGGGCGCGATAGCCTAGCTAAGCTGGATGAGCTCATCCGCTCCTTTCAAGGACCCTGGGGGGAGCTGCCCCCGGCTGAGCAACTGCAACAGCTTTTGGTGGGTTCCGGTTATTACGCCTTGGTGGAGAAGGAGGCGACGCTGGAAGCCCAGGGCCGCATCGAAAACCTGCAGGAACTTCTCAACTTGGCTGCTCAGTACCAGGCCGAGGACGCGGATGCTTCAGCCGGCGACTTCCTCGCCTACATCTCCCTCTACACTGATTTGGACCGGGGGGAAGGCCGCGAGGACGTCGTTACCCTGATGACCATCCATTCCGCCAAGGGCTTGGAGTTCCCCGTCGTCTTTCTGACAGGGATGGAGGAGGGGATCTTCCCGCACTGGCGCTGCACCAGCAAGAGCGAGTTGGATGAGGAGAGGCGGCTCTGCTATGTAGGGATCACTCGGGCGAAGCATCGCGTCTACTTCACCTGGGCGCGTCGCCGGATGACCTTCAGCGGCGTCAACCAGACGCGACGATCCTGTTTCCTGGACGAGCTGCCGGATAAGATGTTTCAGGATGAAGAGGGAACAGCCGGGAGCCAGCGCCTCAAGGTTGGACAGGGCATCCGTCACAAGGCTTGGGGACGGGGAACCTTGCTCAGTTGGGTAGGAACCGGCGAGGAGACCATTCTTACCGTTCACTTCGCCACGGTGGGGAAGAAGCGACTGATCTTGAGTTTTGCACCCATTTCGTTCGAAGATTGAGAGGAACGGATCTCGCTGTCTGATCAGCGCGATCGCCAACCCAATGACCGGTATCTGCAAGGAACCGGAACGGAGGTATGAGATGTATCCAGTACTGCAATTCTATAGCCGGTGGAACCGAGAGGAACGCCAGGGACAGCCCCCGGCAACTTGACAGCCCCCGGCAACTTGACAGCCCCCGGCAACTTGACAGCCCCCGGCAGCTTGACAGCCCCCGGCAGGGTGTCCCAAACGGTTATCCACTCGCACTCTTGCGGGAGAGCTGAACGATGCGCCTGCAAACCCGTCAAATCACCATTGCTGGGATCTGTGGCGCCATCGGCATCGTCCTGGCCTTCACTCCCCTTGGCCTGATCCCTGTTCCCAACCTGGCCGGGGCTGCAACTACCCTGCACATACCGGCCATCGTCGCCGGCGTCTTCGGAGGACCGGCAGTAGGGGCTTTCACCGGCCTCATCTTGGCCATCTCCTCCTGGGTTCTCTACAGTGGCTCCTTCCTCACCTTCTCCGGCGGAAATCTGCTGGTTGCCGTGCTGGCTGCTTTCCTACCCCGCTTGCTGATCGGCGTCCTGGCTTACTACGCCTTCCGTGCCTTCCGGCGCCCCTGGTTGGGCGCGACCTTTGCCTCGCTGGTGGGGACCCTCACTAACACGGTGGGGGTGTTGGGGATTCTCTATCTCCTCGGTGACCCGACCATGCGCCCCTTTCTCCTTCCCATCATCCTGGTGAATCCCTTGGTGGAGGTAGGCTTTGCCTTGGTGGTGGTAATCCCCCTGGTCTTGGCTTTGTCCAAAGCCCTCCCCCCCTCCTATAAGAACAGATGAAGAAGGGGGTTGTTCATGCTGTTAGCCGTTGATGTCGGCAACACCAACATCGTCATCGGCCTCTTCGGGGGGACAAACCTCCTGGCCAACTACCGCTTGCACACCAACTGGCAAATCACGGCCGACGAGATCGCCCTGGATATCCAAGGCTTATTGGCCATGCGGGGTTGGTCCTTACCCTCGATCAAGGGGATGGTGCTCGGCTGCGTGGTTCCCCCCCTGGTTTATCCCTTGACCCGTTTCGCTGACCGCTACCTGCAACTGGCGCCCCTGGTGGTGGGTCCCGGAACCAAGACCGGGATACCGATCCTGCTGGATAATCCCAAGGAGTTGGCCGCCGATTTGATCGCCAACGCGGTGGGAGCCCAAGCCCGCTTTGGAGCGCCGGTGATCGTCGTCGATTTCGGCACCGCCACTACCTTTAGCGCCATCTCAGCGCGCGGCGAGTACACCGGGGCTGTGATTGCCCCTGGGATGAAGATGGCCCTCGATGCCCTCTTCCTGCAGACCGCCAGGTTACCCCGGGTGGAGATCGTAGAGCCCCGTCGAGTGATCGGCAAGAACACGGTGGAGGCGATGCAGTCGGGTATCTTCTTCGGTTTCGTCGGTTTGGCCACCGAGATCATCCAGCGCATGCAAGACGATTTGGGTCACTCAACCCCGGTCGTGGCCACCGGCGGCCTTTCCGTCTCCATTGGGCCGTTCATTCCCTTGATCAACACCATCGAGCCAAATCTCACCCTGGAAGGTCTGCGCCTTATCTTCGAGCGCAACCAACCCGTTTCCGCCAGTTGATTCGCCAGCGGTAGCCGAGCAGGCCAAGGCAATTTGATTTCCCCCGTCAACGCGATCGCCCCCGTCAACGCGATCGCCCCCGTCAACGCGATCGCCCCCGGCAGCATAATAGCCCCCGGCAGCATAATAGCCCCCGGCAGCATAATAGCCCCCGGCAACTTGATAGCTCGCGGCAACTTGATAGCTCGCGGCAACTTGATAGCTCGCGGCAGCTTGATAGCCCCCGGCAGGGTGTCCTGTTGAGACTTTCGCCCTTCCCTTGGCAGGTTGGGTTGGCTCCCTTGGCTGGATACAACGAGCCGGCCTTTCGTATGCTCTGCCGCCAATACGGAGCGCAGTGGACAATGCAGGGTTTGGTCTCAGCCGAGGGCTTGAGCCGGGGTGGAAGCAAATCGGAGCGGCTGCTTCGTTTTTTTCCGCAAGAACGGCCCATCTTCGCCCAACTCTTCGGCGCCTCCCCCTTTGCCATGGCAGCGGCTGCCCAACAGGTGGAAGCGATGGGCTTTGACGGCTTGGATCTGAACTTCGGCTGCCCGGAGAAGAAGATTCTCCGCGTCGGCGCAGGAGCAGCCCTGATGGCCGATTTGAACAAAGCTGAAGCTGTAGTCGGAGCGGTTCGCCGGAGTGTCAAATTGATGTTGACGATGAAGATCCGCTTGGGCTGGGAGAACCAGCGCACCTTCCTGCAATTCGGGCGAATGGCCGAGGATCTCGGCCTGGACGCTGTCATCCTCCATCCCCGCACTGTCGCTCAAGGTTTCTCCGGTCAAGCCGATTGGGATGCCGTCGGCCAATTGAAACATGCCATGGACATTCCAGTGGTGGCCTCCGGCGATGTCCGGGATGGGGAAAGCTATCGGCAGCTAATCACCCGCACGGGCTGCGACAGCGTCTTGATCGGCCGTTCCGCCTTGCGGCGCCCCTGGGTTTTCGAGGAGAGTCTGGCCTGTGGGCGGGGGGAAGCCTTCCAACCGCCCGCGCTTCCCGAGGTAGTTCTTCGTTACCTTGCCTTGCTGGAGGAGACCGAGTCGGAGGAGGACCGCTTTCCTGCAGCCCGTCTCCACCTTCTGCAATTCTTGCACGATCTGCCGCACGCTGCTGCCTTGCGAGCCAAGGTTGGCGCCTGTCACCGATGGAGTGCCTTAAAAGACTTGATGGAGACGCAGTTCTCCCGATTGGAGGCATCATAGTGAAAAAGATCACCAGTATTTCCCTCGGCTCCTCGGTGCGCGACCACCGCGCCGAGATCATCCTGGAAGGGGAAACCTACCAGTTGGAGCGGATCGGCGTCAATGGGGACATGAAAGTTGCCCAGCGTAAGTTTGAGGAGCTGGACGGCAAGGTTGATGTGCTGAGCATGGGTGGCACCGACCTCTATTTCTACCTGGGCAAGCGCCGCTACCCGGTGCGCGATGCTCACCGCATGGTCCGCAATGTGACGAAGACGCCGATAGCGGATGGCTCCAAGCTGAAGGTGGTGCTGGAGTACGGAACCATTAAAAAGCTGATCGCCCAGGGGATCCTCAAGCCGGAGATGAAAGTACTGATGATCAGCGCCGTCGACCGCTTCGGGATGGCCCAAGCCTTGGCCGAGAGCGGCTGCCCGGTGACCTACGGGGATTTCATGTATAGCTTGGGCATCAATATCCCCTTGCGAAGTCTCTCCGCTCTCCGTTTCTGGGCCATGCTGCTGTTGCCGATCATCGGCCTTTTGCCCTTCTCTTTCTTCTACCCGACCGGGAAGAAGCAGGAGGAGAACAAGCCGAAATATTCTCAATATTTTCATTGGGCTGACGTGGTGGCAGGGGACTTCAACTATATCGCTCGATACATGCCCAAGGAGATGGCCGGAAAGACGTTGATCACCAACACCGTCACCGCCAAGGATATTGAGGCGCTGAAGGCGCTCGGCGTAGGCGCCCTGATCACCACCACGCCGGAGATCGGAGGCCGTTCCTTCGGCACCAATGTGATTGAGGGGATCCTGGTCTGCAAGACCGGGAAGAGGGCTGAAGACCTGGAGGAGGAGGAGACCCGTCAACTACTGGCCCGGTTCGGCTTCGAGCCACGCATCGTGCAGCTCGCTTGACGCAATGGGAGATTGGGATCGCCCTATTGACAAGGAAACAGCATATCGTAGAGTTATAGTTTGTGAGGGTTCACGGTCTGAATAATCTGACAAGGAAAACGAACCGGCTAAGGGCTGCTAAATTGTTTGTATGTAAGACACATCATCATTTTCTTTTCGATATTCCATCCTGGAGCGCTCAGCTCTTGGAAAACGCGTACAAATTATCCGCACGGAAACTAATCGGAATCAGTACCCTTTCATTAGAGGAGGTCTCATTGCGATGATATTCAAAGAGATTACAGCTATTCAGAATGAGGGGAAAGACAGCCGTAATCCGTTGGCTTTCAAATACTATCAGCCCCAAAGGGTCGTTCTAGGTCGTACCATGTCCGAGTGGGGACGTTTTGCCGTAGCTTTCTGGCACTCCATCAATCATGATGGCTCTGACGTGTTCGGACCGGGCACTTTCCAGCGACCCTGGCAGGACTTCGCCGACCCGATGGGGCGGGCGATGATCAAGATCGATGCTCTCTTCGAGCTGTGCGAAAAGCTGGGGATCGGCTTCTTCTGTTTCCACGACCGCGACATCGCTCCGGAAGGCGCCACCTTGCGGGAGACCAACCACAACTTGGACCAGGCCGTGGCTCACATCCAGGACCATCTCAAGACCAGCCCAGTTCGTTTGTTGTGGGGCACAGCCGGCCTCTTTAGCAATCCCCGCTTCCTGCACGGGGCGGCCACTTCGCCCAATCCTGATGTCTTCGCCTATGCCGCCGCCCAGGTGAAGAAGCAGATGGAGGTGACCATGGAGCTGGGCGGCCTTAACTACGTCTTCTGGGGCGGCCGCGAAGGTTATGAGACGCTGCTGAACACCGACAGCAGGTTGGAGCAGGACAACCTGGCTCGCTTCTTCGAGATGGCGACAGCATACGCCAAAGAGATCGGCTTCACCGCCCAACTCTTGATCGAGCCCAAAGCTTTCGAGCCGACCAAGCACCAGTACGATTTCGACGCCGCCAATAGCCTGGCTTTCCTCAAGAATTACGGCTTGGACCCCTACTTCAAGTTCAACATCGAGGCCAATCATGCCACCCTTGCCGGGCACACTTTCCAGCACGAACTTCGCTACTGCCGCATCAACGGCAAGCTTGGCTCTATCGACGCCAACCAGGGGGATGTGATGCTGGGTTGGGACACCGATCAATTCCCTACCGACGCCTACCAGACCACTTTGGCTATGTGGGAAGTGATCCAGAACGGCGGTTTGGCTCCGGGCGGCTTGAATTTCGACGCCAAGGTGCGACGCGGTTCTTTTCTGGCGGAGGATCTTTTCATCGGCCACATCGCCGGCATGGACTGCTTCGCTCTGGGTCTCCTGGCTGCCGCCAAGCTTCAATCGGAGGGATTGCCGGCTGATTTCCTAGCTCGGCGCTATGCCGGCTGGCGAGAAGGTATCGGCCGCGAAATCGTGGAGGGAAAGGCCAACTTTCACACTTTGGAGTCTTATATTCTGGACCGTCAGCCGGCCCCCCCCATCTCCGGCCGGCAGGAGTATTTGGAGATGATCGTCACCCAAGCCATCGCAGGCTGCCTGGCGTAGGCAGGGTTAGTGCAAATCGGTAGCGGAAGGAGGGAGCTAAGAGGACGAATTTGCAGCAGGAGAGAGTATCAACGGAATGTTCAGAATAAAGATACGAGGAGGATTTAATAAGTGAAGATAATCAAGAGAATTTGGATGGTGGCTCTGGCCACAATGTTGGTAGGAGTTCTTATCGTCGGTTGCGCCCCAGCGGCTCAACCGACCCCTACCGCTACCACCCAGGCGCCCAGCCCCACGCCGACTGTTGTGCCAACCCCCGCGACAATTAAGATCGGCCTTTCCCTGGCTACCCTCCAAGAAGAGCGATGGGTGCGGGATCTGGACCGCATCACGCAGGAATGCAAGGATCGTGGCATCGAGCTGCTCAGCCAAGTCGCCAACATGGACGCGGCCAAGCAGCAGCAGC
>JAPLHV010000013.1 GCA_026389455.1 Coprothermobacterota bacterium | reverse complement strand
TTCTAGTCTCCCTCTACCAAATCGATCCCGGGGCTTGCTCCCGCTATTGCCTTCGGCACCTCACTGAGGCCGAGAATAGGGTCGCCTCGATGATCCAGCATGATGTGCCATTGAACCTTCCCACCAACCGGGACAATGGTTTCTCACACAAAGCGGGCATTCATCTCCATGGGCTGATTCATCTGGGGCCGAGCCTCTATGAGCCTTATTCACCCGAGATGATCGGCAATGCGCGCCACTTGGTGTATGGCTCTGCGGTTTCAGGAAAAACGACGTTGTCCGATGTCAGGCATTTTCACGAGAAGTATGGTGGAGAACAGGAATGAGGCAAACGCTCAGCGAGAAGATCTTTTCCCGGCATTGCGGTCGAGAGGTCTGCGCTGGGGAGTATGTCATCGCTAGCGTAGACCTGGTGATGGCGCACGACACGACATGCGCCTGGTCGCTCGGTCCCTTCTCGCAGATCTCTGACCGCGTTTGGGACCCCGACCGAGTTTTGATCCTCTTCGACCACGCTTTCCCCGCTCCCTCGGTGGATGCCGCCTCCCTGCAGGCACGGATTCGCCATTTCGCCAAGGAGCAGGGGATTCCCATTCTACGAGAGGGCGTCTGCCACCAGATCCTCGCTGAACGTTTCGTGAATCCCGGAGACCTGGTGCTCGGAGCGGATTCCCACACGCCGACCAGCGGCGCCCTCGGCGCTCTGGCGATAGGCGTCGGTTCCACCGATTTCGCCATCGCCATGGCCACCGGCCGATGCTGGTTTCTGGTCCCCTCCACCATTCGGCTGGAGCTGGAGGGGGAATTATCACCCGGCGTCTATGCCAAGGATGTGGCTCTGCACATCGCTGAACGCATGGGCGCCAGCGGGGGGACATACCGAACATTGGAGTACGGAGGGGAGACGGTGCGGGCGATGTCCGTGTCAGACCGTCTCACGCTGACCAATATGGCGGCGGAACTGGGGGCCAAAGCTGGGGTGGTGGGAGCTGACAGGCGCACGGCGGAGTATCTTCAGGCCATGCGTCCAGGTTACGCTGTCCCGGATTTGTCTCTCTTCCAATCCGACGAGGAAGCTCAGTGCGAGCAGACCCTGCAGGTCCAGGTGGGGGATCTCCCCCCTCTCGTCGCCCAACCGCCGGATATCGACCGGGTGATCTCAGCCCGTGAATTGGAGAAGGACGGGGTATCGCTCGATCAGGTTTTTATCGGTTCTTGCACCAATGGACGCATCGAAGACCTGGCCCTGGTAGCTCGAATCTGGCAGGGTCAACGATTGCACCCTGATTTGCGCGTGGTGATCACCCCTGCCTCTAACCAGGTCTATCTGGAGGCGTTATCCAAGGGATATCTCGAACTCTTCCTGAACATGGGAGCGACGGTAACTAACCCTGGTTGCGGCGCTTGCCTTGGCCGTCATCTGGGGGTCTTGGCAGCGGATGAGGTCTGCCTATCCACCAGCAATCGAAACTTCACCGGCCGAATGGGAAGCCCGAGTGCATCCATCTTCCTGGCCAGCCCCGCCACTGCCGCTGCGTCTGCCATTACGGGCAAGATCACCGACCCGAGGAGGTTCCTCGCATGAACTGGATCTTTGGCGATCACGTTAATACGGATCAGATCACGCCGGGTCGTTACAATATTACGACGGATCCCAACCGCTTGGGCGCCATCGCCTTTATTGAGGCGCGACCGGAGTTTCACGAGAAGGTGCGACCGGGGGACTTCATCCTGGCCGGAGAGAATTTCGGGTGCGGCAGTTCCCGGGAGACGGCCGTCATCGCCTTGAAGGCGTGTGGTCTTCAAGCCATCCTGGCCCGTTCCTTCGCCCGCATCTTCTATCGAAACGGCATGAACGTGGGCCTCTTGTTGGTCATTGCGGACATCAGCGGCATCGAACCCACCGACGAGCTGTTCCTCAACCCGCAGAAGGGGGAGCTGTTGAACCGTACGACCGGTGACTGCCGGCAAGCGACAGTCCCCCCCATGATGCTCCGCTTCTGGGAGGAAGGAGGCATCCTCTCCTACCTTAGCCGCCAGGGGCTGGATCAGTTGTCCTTTCTCATTAGTGGAGGATGAAGATGTCCCGGAAAAAGCATCGCATCTGTATCATTGAGGGAGACGGGATCGGCCCGGAGGTGATCGGAGCCGGATTGCGCCTGTTGGCTTCGCTGCCTCTATCGTTTGAATTCTCGCAAGCTCGCGCCGGGTATCGATGCTACGAGGAGACGGGCGCATCTCTCCCGCCGGAGACGGTGGAAGCCTGCCGGCAGGCTGACGCCATACTCTTCGGAGCGGTGACCACGCCTCCCGCGATCCCAAACTACTTTAGCCCCATCGTCCGCCTGCGCAAAGAACTGGACCTCTACGCCAATGTCCGCCCCTTCTTCTCCTTGCCTCTGGCAAGTTCTCGCCAAGGGATCAATTTCATCATTGTGCGGGAAAATACAGAGGACCTTTATTGCGGTCGCGAGCGGCTGATCGATGGAGGGGCTATCGCTGAGCGGCTGATCACACGGAAAGCCAGCCGACGGATCGTAGAATTCGCTTTCCGGTTGGCCGAGCGAGAGCGCCGTCCGAGCGTGACGGTAGTGCACAAAGCCAATGTCCTCCGCCTGACTGATGGTCTCTTCCTGGAAGAAGCGGCCAAGATTGCCATTTCCTACCCGGGGATTGCCATGGAGACGGCGCTCGTCGACTCCTGTGCGATGCGTTTGATCCAAGAGCCGGAGAGCTTCCATGTGCTGGTGACGACCAACATGTTCGGGGACATCCTTTCGGACGAAGCCGCAGCGTTGGTGGGGGGACTGGGAGTGGCGGCCTC
>JAPLHV010000009.1 GCA_026389455.1 Coprothermobacterota bacterium | reverse complement strand
TATTCCAGACAAGGTTGAAGAGTCCCTAGCCCCCGGCAGGGTGTCTGGCCCAGGTTGACCTTGCAACTGGGGACATGGAAGATCTCTTTCAAGGTGCGGATGGTCTGGCGCAAAGCGCCGGTGTCGGTGAAGGGGCCAAAATACTTGTCCACCCCTTCTTTGCAGCTTGACAGCCCCCGGCAGGGAGTCCTGGAACGGACCAGGGAAAGACGAGGCCACGGCTCGGACAATGAGATACGAAGGTAGGGGTAGCGTTTGTCATCCTTCAGGCGAACATTCAACCGAGGTTGCAACTGGTTGACCAGGTTCGCCTCCGTCAACATCGCCTCCACGACGTTGCCGGTCACCAGGAAGCGCACATCGACGGCCTTCTCTTGAATGGCTCGCTCCTTTAGCGGAAGAGAATCCCAAGGACCGAGGTAGGCCTTGATACGCTGGTGGAGGGAGGAGGCTTTGCCTACATAGATCACCTCTCCTCTTGCATCAAGAAACTGGTAAACCCCGGGGGTTTCAGGAAAAAAAGCGGCCTTCTCTCGCCACAGAACTCCCTGCCGGGGGCTGCCTACTTGCCGGGAGCTGTCTGCTTGCCGGGAGCTGTCTACTTGCCGGGGGCTGATCTCCTGGCGTTCCTTCGGCAAGCCACGAGCATTTTCCAGTAACACCCTGCCGGGGGCTTTCAAGTTGCCGGGAGCTGTCAAGTTGCCGGGAGCTTTCAAGTTGCCGGGAGCTTTCAAGTTGCCGGGGGCTGTCAAGTTGCCGGGAGCTGTCAAGTTGTCGCGGATTGGCAAGTTGTCGCGAACCGGCATCTTAGGGGTCTGGCGATCTTCCACAGAACTCCCTGCCGGGGGCTGCCTACTTGCCGGGGGCTGCCTACTTGCCGGGGGCTGGTAGGGACGACGCATGCGTCGCCCCTACCCGTTTCCACCAGCAAGGAGCGGGGCAAGGTAGCGTCCGGTGTAACTGTCCTCCACTTGAGCCACTTCCTCGGGAGTGCCATAGGCAACCAGTTGACCGCCCTCCTCGCCTCCTTCAGGCCCTAAGTCGATGATCCAATCAGCGCTCTTCAGCACATCCAAGTTATGTTCAATCACCACTACCGTGTTTTTCGCTTCCACCAGCTTGTCCAGCACCTCCAGTAAGCGTTCTACGTCGGCGAAGTGCAATCCTGTGGTGGGCTCGTCCAGGATGTAGAGGGTGCGGCCAGTCTCCCGCTTAGAGAGTTCAGCGGTCAGCTTGATCCGTTGCGCCTCTCCCCCGGAAAGGGTGGTGGCCGGCTGTCCCAACTTGATATAACCCAGCCCGACCTCGGATAACAATTGCAGCTTGCGGACCACAGCCGAAATGTTGGCAAAGAATTGAACCCCTTCTTCCACGGTCATGGCCAGCACATCGGCGATGTTCTTCTCCTTGTACTTCACCTCCAGCGTCTCGCGGTTGTAGCGCTTCCCCCCGCACACCTCGCAGGGCACATAGACGTCGGGGAGAAAGACCATCTCGATCTTCAAGATCCCGTCCCCCTGGCAGGCTTCGCAACGCCCGCCTTTCACGTTAAAGCTGAAGCGCCCCTTCTGGAACCCACGCAAGCGGGCTTCGGGCAGCCGAGCGTAGAAATCGCGAATGGTGTCAAAGACGCCGATGTACGTGGCTGGGTTGGAGCGAGGAGTGCGTCCGATCGGCGACTGGTCCACAATAACTACTTTGTCCAGATGCTCCAACCCAGCGATGGCCCGATGCACCCCAGGCTTTTCGCGGGACCGGTAGATCTTCTGAGCCAGCGCCCGGTAAAGGATGTCGTTGATAAGCGTGCTCTTGCCCGATCCGGAAACGCCGCTGACGCAGATCAAGGTTCCCAGTGGGAAAACCACGTCGATCCCCTTCAGGTTGTGTTCCTGGGCGCCTTGCAAGACCAATTGAAGCCCGTTTCCCGGTCGGCGGCGAAGTGGCTTTGGAATGACCCGAGCTCCACTGAGGAATTGACCGGTAAGAGATGTTGGCTCGGCCAGGATGTCCTCCAGCCGGCCTGCGGCGACTACCTCTCCGCCGTGAGTGCCGGCTCCCGGGCCAATGTCGACCAGGTAGTCGGCCTCTCGCATGGTATGCTCGTCATGCTCGATCACCACCACCGTATTGCCAAGGTCGCGGAGGCGTTTGAGAGTGCCTAACAGTCGGTCATTGTCGCGTGCGTGAAGGCCGATAGAAGGTTCATCAAGGACATAGAGCACTCCCACCAGGCCCGACCCAACCTGGGTTGCCAGGCGGAGACGCTGCGCCTCTCCGCCAGCCAGGGTCTCAGCCGGCCGGTTCAAAGCCAGGTAGGCCAATCCCACATCCAAGAGGAAACGGAGACGGGCGCGGATCTCTTTTAAGATCTGTTTGGCGATGATCGTCTCCTTGGGAGGAAGCTGAAGTCGAGCGAAGAAAGATGACGCTCGCTCGATGCTGAGATCCGTCAACTCCGCGACGTTCAATCCGCCCAGACGAAAGGCTAAAGCGGAGGGGTTGAGGCGCTGGCCACGGCAGTCCGGACAAGCGCGGGTGGTCATATAGAGCTCAATCTCGTTGCGCATGTAGTCGCTTTCGGTCTGCTTGTAGCGACGATCCAGGTTGGGGATCACTCCTTCAAAAGGCATCTGGTAGACATGCTCGCGGCCCAGCGTATCGGTATAGTGGAAGGGGATCTTGCGCCCCTTGGTGCCGTAGAGGATGGCCTGGCGCAGCTCTTCGCTCATCGCCAGGATTGGGGTATAGGCATCCGCCGAATATTCCTCGGCCAGGCTCTTCAGCATCTGGTAGTACTGGGCGTCGGTGGAAGCCCATGGTCCGACCGCTCCCTCGGAGAGGGAGAGTGAACGGTCCGGGAATATCTTCTCCGGGTCAATCTCTCTTTTTATCCCCAATCCGTCACAAGTTGAACAAGCTCCATAGGGACTATTAAAGGAGAAAAGGCGGGGGGCAACATCGGCAATGGAAGCGCCGCAAATCGGACAGGCAAACTTCTCGGAAAAGGTCCTCTCCTGCCCCTCGACATCCACCAGCACAACGCCCTTAGTCAACTTCAGAGCGGTCTCCAAAGAATCGGCGAGGCGGCTTTGGATCCCTTCGCGAAGGGTCAGACGATCCACCAGCACTTCGATGGCGTGCTTCTCATAGCGCCCCAAGCCAAGTTCGCTGCCCAGGTCGATCAATTCTCCATCCACCCTGGCCCGCACAAAGCCTTGCCTGCGGATCTCCTCCAGCAGACTCTTGTACTCGCCTTTCTTGCCGCGCACAACAGGAGCGTAAACCATCACTTTACTCCCCATGGGGTAGGCAAGAAGCAAGTCCACCATTTGTTGCGCGGACTGCGATTCGATCGGCACGTTGCATTGAGGGCAGTACGGAGTAGCCACTCGGGCGTAGAGCAAGCGCAAATAATCATAGATCTCGGTGATCGTGCCCACTGTGGAACGAGGATTGTGCGAGGTGCTCTTCTGGTCGATGGCAATTGCCGGGGAGAGCCCTTCAATGTAGTCCACATCAGGCTTCTCCATGAGTCCAAGGAACTGCCGGGCGTAAGCGGAAAGGGACTCCACATAGCGGCGTTGGCCCTCGGCGTAGAGGGTGTCGAAGGCCAGAGAGGACTTTCCCGAACCGGAGAGCCCCGTGATGACGATCAGTGCGTTACGGGGAAGGGTCAGGTCGATGTTCTTCAGGTTATGTTCCCGCGCCCCTTTGATGACAATATCGCCCTGTCGTGGGCTGTCAAATTGCCGGGGGCTGTCGAGTTGCCGGGGGCTGTCGAGTTGCCGAAAGCTATTTTCTTGGCTCACTGCCGTTCCCTCAATGGATTCTCAGC
>JAPLHV010000161.1 GCA_026389455.1 Coprothermobacterota bacterium | reverse complement strand
GTAAATACCGGTTACGTTGTTGTTCCCCAGCACCTGCTGTTTCAGGTAGGTGGCCATCAGCAGCGAGCGCTGCAGCCCCTGACTGGTGAGGTTTGCCGTGTCCGGATTGATGTCGCCGGGCGCGCTGTAAGCCAAATCCGGGCTCACTACGAAGATCAGATTGAGGTTGTCGGCGCCGAGCGGAGCGGTTGAACTGGTACTGGAGTTCACAGAATCGATCAGCTCTTGTTGCCCCATTTTTCCAATGCCGCTCCAGAAAACCGGCCAGTTTGTATTGGTAATCGTATTGAAGTGCGTATCGGCCGTTGAATTTGGTGAATTATGGCCCGAGTAGTAGTAACCTCTGTAAAGAGCTTGTTTGGCTGAATCTGTAGCAAGTGTCGGGAAAAGTTGTGCCAACGAATCGCCCAAAAGGCCTGGCATGGAATACGCTGCCGAAAAAGCATAGTAGCTGTTGAACTGTCCCGGTGCGGGTATCGCCGCGAGGTCATAGTTCAAGGAGCGGTAATCGCTTGGCTTGGATGCATCGTTGGCAAATGTAAAGACCTTGAAGGCAGGGTTATTGCCAAAGCACGGGCTGATAGCAGGTGTTATTTCAAGTACATTCGAGGATGACGGGATGCGGTATTCGTCCATGTGCGTATGCCCGGCAAGCATCAGCGTGATGAGGCCCGGATACTTCGCAAGTACCTGCAGGAAACTTGTCTGGTAAGCGGGCTTCCACATCATCGCGGCACTGGCAATCTGGCCAGTGCTTTCCACGGACTCGGCCGTTGTACCGATATCTGCGCCGGGAGGTGCATGCATCAAGAGCCACACCTTTTTGCCGTCGCTTTTGGCGGAAGCGAGTTTTGAATCAAGCCAGGCAAGTTCAGTGTTGACGATGCCGTCATTGTCACCAGGGACACCAGGCGAAAAGACGATGGTGTTGAGCCCAATCACCATCAAATTCGTTCCAGCAGGCTCCACTGAATAATATCCTGCGCTTGTGAAGCTGCTCAGAAATTCCTGATGATCCGGGGTGCTATTCAGGAATTTGGTGTAGAAGAGCTCCGCTGTATCAGGCAGAAAAGTGCTGCTCGGGCTAAAATCGCTATCCGGGCTGGTCGGCCCATAGCCCGAGTATGAATCGCTATTTCCCACCGCGAACATGACGGGAATGTTTCCGACGGACGCCCTTACCTGCCCCATCACAAAGGCAGCCGTCTTGTCGATAAAAGCCTTCATGGCTGCAACCTCGGTGGGGGTTCGAGGGTTAATGGTCCCGGTAAGGGTGGTATAGAAATATTGCGGGATGTCATGCCCAAGAACGTCGCCGGTATAAATCACCAGCGGACTCGATCCCAAGTTCTGCTTTATGCTTGAGAGGGCAAGCTCAAGCGAAGGGTAGTTGGTGTCGGCGCCCCATGCCGAAGGCGCTGTTATGCTCGATGTCTTGAAAATACCCGCCCACTCGCCGACCTCCGCAGAGATAAGCGCCGGGACGAGAGACGGGTCATAAAAAGGATTGAAATGGACATCCGAGAAAACAACCACCGGGAAGCTTGTGGCGGTAGTCGTGTTGGTTCCACTACCTGCTAAGTACTTGTTCACCCTGTTCTGTGCATTGGCTCGAATGTTGTAGTAGTAGAATGGATAATCGAAGTTATGGTAGATGCCCATAGCTAACGCTTGATTTCCTGGAGACAACTCTTCTACATTGGCAGTACTGCAAATCAACACACCGTTGGTTTTGTCGATCTTGGCATCAGCGTATTGCGGCACTTGCGAATATTTTTGTGTCGCCGGGTTCGGCAGGAATGACCCCAAGCCTTCGGCTGTGGTTGCCAATGTCTCGTCCCTCGTCCAAGTGATCGGATTGATGACAAGGCCCACCATCCCCGATAGGACTGGATTGGTTCCTGGAGGAACATCAGGAGCTTCCGTATTGTAGGAAATGATCACTCCTGTGTCATCAGGACCTTCGGCAAATTTCAAGTGCGGATTCTGAGCAAGGTACGTCGCAGTAACTGGAAAGCCGATTACGTAAGCAGCGATCATTTTTTTAAGTACTTCCGGGTGATCCTTCATGTATCCGGCCAATAGGTTGCTCAGTACATCTGATCCTTGCGAATGCCCGGCTAAAATAAACGGACGGCCGTTGTTGTAGTGCTTGATATAGTAGTCGAAGGCCGCAACGGCATCTAACGTGGGGATGCCTGCGATAACGTTGAGTCGATCGACTGACGAGAAATTATTCTGTCTGTAGTACGGTGCGTAAATATTGCCAACTGTTTCAAAGGCAGTAGCTTGCTTTGCAAATGCTGGGGGCGCCTGTGCGAGCATGGAAGGCTCGTCGATAGCGCATATTTGTGGATTGGTATCCGTACTTGTCCAGGCAGTCGGATAAAAGTAGAAAACATCAACTGGTTGAACCCCCGGAGCAGGTAAAGACAGCCAATGAGCAGCTTGTGAGTAATCAGTGGCTTGCGGCGCAGAACTTGCAGGATTCTGCCCACAGGCGCCAAGAGTGAAACTTACCAAAAGTACAATGACCAGTATCAGACTGTTCCGTACGCTCATGTCCGCTTCTCCTCTTCAATTTTACTTTGGTTGGATTCAATTGTTTTCCCATTATACCACCACTATTGCCTTTCATTGAATCAATGTTGATATGGTTCTACATTTTTAACGGTGATTCTTCCCCAAGGAAAAAAAGAAGGGGCCATGGAATTGAAGATACTTCCTGTCTCCAGTAGACAGCCCCCGGCAGGGTGTCCTGTCTTTGCCAAAAACAACGAGGCAAAGGAGAACAGAAGGTGCCAGACGATTGTATTGCAGGTTCCCTCGGCCTGCCAGAGCTGGAGGTGCTTACCCAACGTTCCCTGGAAGGAGGCAACCTGGAAGTGACCGTCCGCTACCGGACCCAGACCGCTTCCTGTCCTGGCTGCGGCAAGCCGGTGGCGGTAGTCGCGTTGGTTCAACTGCCTGCCAAGTACTTGTTCACTCTGTTCTGTGCATTGGCTCGAATGTTATAGTAGTAGAAAGGATAATCGAAGCCATGGTAGACGCCTTTGCCTACCAATTGATTTCCTGGAGACAACTTTTCTACATCGGCAGTACTGCAAATCACCACACCCTTTGTTTTATCAACACGGGCATCCGCATAGTTCATCGCCGGCACTATTTGCCCTTCTCCATCCACTACGATAGATCCATCCCCATTTAGCAAAATGGATCCCAGGTTTTCCTCTGCTGCTGCCAGTGTTTCTTCTCTTGTCCAGGTAATCGGGTTGATAGCAAGAGCGCCCGGCAATACGACGGGATTGCCCGGCGCAGAAACAGTAGGAGCTTCCGTGTTATAGGAAATGATTACTCCCGTGTCATCAGGACCTTCAGCAAATTTCAAGTGCGGATTCTTGGCTAGGTACGCATCTGTAACTGAATATCCGATAGCGTACGCGGCAATCATTCTGTCGTACACCTGTGGGTTTTCTTTCATGTATTCTGACAACAAGTAGATCAGTAGATTCGATCCTTGTGAATGTCCAGCCAAAATAAACGGACGGCCGTTGTTGTAATGCTTGATGTAATAGTCAAATGCAGCAAATGTGTCTAATTTGGGTATGCCCCCGACAACCTTATCTCGTTCTGCAGAAGACAGTTTTGAGACATATACAGCATCTTCTTGTCTGTAGTACGGTGCGTAAATATTGCCAACTGTTTCAAAGGCAGTAGCTTGCTTTGCAAATGCCACATTGGAGCCTTTTAACATGGAAGAGTTGTCGATTTCACAGATGTTTGGATCACTTTGATCAGTCTTTTGCCAAGCGGTTGGATAAAGATAAAAGACATCCACTGCTTTGACCGTAGCAGGCAACGACAGCCAATGCGCAGCTTGTGAGTAATCAGTGGCTTGCGGTGCGAAACTTGCAGGATTCTGCCCGCATGCCCCAAGAGTGAAACTCACTAAAAGGACAATAACTAGAATCAAACTGTTCCGTACGCTCATGTCCGCTTCTCCTCTTCAATTTTACTTTAGCCGGATTCAATTCTTTTCCCATTATACCACCTCGCGATGCCTCTCATCGCATGAATGGCGGGATTCCTCGAACCAGCCATTCCCCGCGGAATAGCTGAAGCTAGCTCACCCTGCCAGCGCCACCCTTATATATCCCCGCTACTCTCAAGAAGGTTGACAGAGACGCCAGGAGAGGGATCCATCCACCGAAGTTAGTCAACAATTGAACAACGTCCCTGAAAGGAGCATGATAGGGTGCGCTGATCAAAAAATACTCTAGCGACAGTGGTGAGACATGTTCTCTTGTGTCATAAAACGGAATGGTTCAACGGTCGCCTTTGACGAAAGAGCGATTGCCCGCGCAGTCCTGCTCGCCACCGAGGCTGCCGGCGATGAAGGCGCCGACCGCGTCGCCGAGCTGACCGCGGCCATCGTCGCCGACCTGGAAACCCAACACGCCGGGCATGCCCTCGGTGTCGAAACGATCGAGGAAACCATTGAGTTCATTCTCTCACAACAGGGCTGCCGGGCGGCAGCGCACGCCTACATCCGGCATCGGCTGGAGAAGGAGCGCGTTCGAGAGGAACGCGACGAGCTAGGCGATATCGTCGGCGCCATCCTAGAAGAAAAACATTGCGAGAATGCCAACTTCAGCCGCTCGCCCGCCGCCAAAATGCAGCAGATCGCGGCCACGGCCAGCCGCATCTATTACACCGATCGCCTGATCCCCCGCGAATTCATGCTGGCGCACGAGTGGGGAGAGCTTCACATCCACGACCTTGACTACTACGCCTTGACCGTCAACTGCCTGCAGATCGACCTTGGGCGGCTTCTTTCGACCGGCTTCAACCCGGGACATGGCTTCGTGCGGCCGCCGGCGCGCCTGGACGAAGCTGCCGCGCTGGCTGCCACCATCATCCTCTCCAACCAGAACGATATGTTTGGCGGCCAAAGCTTTCCTCACTTCGACCGTTCGCTGGGCGAGTTCATCCGCGCGCGTTGCCCCAACACAACCGAGGCAGAAGCGGCAGAAGCGATGGCGGCGCTGGTGCTTACCATCAACACCATGCACAGCCGCGCCGGCGGCAATGTTCCCTTTTCCAGCGTCAATGTTGGCGGTGATGCCACCACCGAGGGGCGGCTGGTTACGAGAGCGCTTCTCCAAGCCTTCGCTAACGGTCTGGGGCGTGGCGAGACCCCGCTCTTTCCCAATATCGTCTTCCGCTTGAAGGCAGGGGTCAATTTCAACCCGGCCGATCCCAATTACGATCTCTTTCAACTGGCCATAAAGGTGGCCGGTCGCCGCATGAACCCTACTTTCAGCTTCATGGACGCCAGCTTCAACAGGGCCTACGGCGACGAAGTATCCTATATGGGCTGCCGCACACGGGTCATGCAAAACCGCTGTGGCCCGGAAGTTGTTGCCGGTCGCGGCAATATCGCCGCCGTGACGCTGAATCTCCCTGGGATGGCCCTCCGGACCAAATCGATCGCGGCCTTCATGACCGAACTGGAACGGATGGTGGAACTAGCCGGCCGGCAGTTGTTGCACCGCTTCCAGATCCTCTCCCACCGACAGGTTCAAGACCTGCCGTTTCTGATGGGGGAAAAGATTTATGCCGGCTCGGAAAACCTCGAGCCGGACGATGAGATCGGCCCAGCAATCCGTAACGGCACGCTCGCCATCGGCTTTATCGGCCTGGCCGAGGCGCTGGTAGTCCTCTGCGGCCGTCACCACGGCGAAGATGACGAAGCTTGGCGGCTGGGGCAGAAGATCGTCAGCCGCATCCGGGAGCTGACCGATGAACTCTCTCTGCGCCATCAGTTGAACTTCACCACTTACGCCACTCCCGCGGAGGGGTTGAGCGGCCGCTTCACGATGATTGACCGCGAGAATGTGGGGAGTGTTCCCGGCGTCACCGACAAGGGCTATTACACCAATTCCTTTCATCTGCCGGTGGACTATGTGATCAGCGCGTTCACCAAAATCGAGCGCGAGGCGCCCTTTCACCGGCTATGCAACGCCGGGCACATCAGCTATGTGGAACTGCCGGCGGCGCCTGAAGGGAACCCGGCCGCGGTCGAGAAGCTTCTTCGACATTTGGCCGCGCATGACGCCGGGTACGCCGGCATTAATTTTCCGCTCGATGAGTGCGTTTCCTGCGGTCACCACGGACTGATCGAGGACGATTGCCCAGTTTGTCACGGGCGGCGGATCCGCCGGATCCGCCGAGTCACCGGTTACCTCTCCACCAGCGACTGTTTCAATGCCGGCAAGCGCGCCGAACTGGCCGCGCGGGTCGTCCATCCGCTGTGAAACTGCGGATCGCGGGACTGGCACGCGAAAGCGTAGTGGACGGCCCAGGAATCCGCTTTGCCGTTTTTACCCAGGGCTGCCGGCGTAATTGTCCCGGCTGCCACAACCCAACCACGCACGATCTGACCGGTGGAGAGCTGGTGGACTGCGCGACGCTGACCGCGGAGATCCTCAGGAACCTACACCTGGACGGGGTGACACTGACCGGGGGCGAACCGTTTCTTCAGGCCGCGGCTTGCGCTGCCTTGCTTGGACCAATTCGCCAGGCTGGGCTCCATATCATCGCTTATAGCGGCTTCACCTGGGAGGAATTATGCACCCAACCGGACGCCTTGCCGCTACTTTGCCAACTCGATGTGCTGGTGGACGGTCCTTATCGCGCTGATCTGCGCTCGCCGGAACTACCCTTTCGCGGGTCGCGCAACCAGCGCATCATCAACCTGCCGTTCAGGGACGTTGTTCAATTGTCAACGAACCACTTGAGAAAATTGTGAGAAAGCATCAAATAACCTGAGGTCCTGGTCCAAGGCGACATTCAGTGAGTTGTGCGGCAGTTTGCTGTCGCCAATGAATCAAAAACTCCAGGTGAAGGAGTTGTGAAATGGAGAGATATGCTTTGTTGGGTTACTGCGGGCTCTATTGCGGAGGCTGCGGGTCTTTCGAAGAGAATTCGGGGAAATGGAAATGCAAGGGCTGCAAAGACGAAACTGTGCTGATTAGTGATTGCCCAACCAAAGAATGCGCTGAAAAGAAGCAGCTTTACCATTGCGGTGAATGCGAAAGGTTCCCCTGCGAAGCCCTCAATGCCTTTTATCATGATGGCGTTCCGCATCACGACATGGCCCTTGGCAACATCAAACGTCTCCAGATAGATGGGTCAGAAAAGTGGTTGCTGAAGCAAGAACAAGAGTACACTTGCCAGTGCGGGAAGAGGCGATTGTGGTTTGCCGAAGAATGCACACACGACAAGGAGTAAACGACGCAGTTTGAAGGATCATTGCATAAAACTGCTCATATCCCCAAATAATCAGTGGTTGTCCCCAAATAATAATCTTAAATAATCTAGATGAGTTTCTTGGAAGCCCGCTGCTCGATTTCCTCCAATGAGGCGACAGTGCCAGGGGCAGGGTAGGGGAGGACGATGTGGCGGACCGTCTCGGTGTCCTCAACTGCGAGCAAGTCAATGCCATCCGGCACGGCTACGCCGCGTTCCTTCATCACCGCTGCCGGATCCGCCAGAAATCGTTGTTTTAACTCGGGATCGCTGTTCACATCGAGGATCAGGTCTTGCATTACATTGGCCATTCGAGCAATCTCCTTTCTTGTTTACGATGAATCAGCGGGTTTCCCCAAATAATCAGTGGCTGTCCCCAATTATTGGGAATTCCCGGCACTTCATTATATCCCTTTTTACGTGACGCAAGGTAGAGGTCGATCCCGATCACCCCAATGATTGCTTGCGTTCGTGGGTGGGGATAGACTATTGGCCGGCCGATGGTGGGGTTGCCTGGGCGGTAACCTTGAAAGGAATGGGCCTGTGATGAGATGAGAAAAATTCCTATTCAAAAAAGAGCCGCCGTCTTATTGTTATTGTTTGTGGCGCTTTTATCTTCATGCGGCAGCAAAGGCAGCTCCTTTCCAGAACAGGATGCAGCAAAGGTAACCGCCGCTGTCGATAAGCTCATGGCAGGGATGAACGTACCGGGGGTTCTTCTGGGACTTTGGGTTCCCGGCAAGGGGGAACTACTCATTGCCCGCGGCGTTTCCGATCTGGTTAGTAAAACGCCTATAACTGAGAACCAGCTTTTCCGGATCGGGAGCATCACCAAGACCTTCACAGCCATTTCCATTCTGCAGTTGGCCGACGAAAACAAGCTTTCCCTCGACGACACCTTAAACAAGTACGACGCCCGATTTCCGTACTCGGATCGGATCACCCTTAGGCATCTCCTCAACCACACCTGTGGGATCTATTCTTATACAGACGATTCCGGCTTCCAGGATGCCATTGTGAAGGATCCGGCGAAGAAATGGTCCTACGAAGAAATCATCGGAATCGCCCTCTCCCATGAACCTAACTCTCCGCCTGGAGAGGGTATTCGCTACTCAAACACCGCTTATCTCCTGCTGGGGAAAATCATCGAAAAGGTGACCGGGAACAACGCCTCCGACGAGATCAAACGGCGCGTCATCGACAAGTTGAGACTTGGCAACACCTACATGGCGGCAGGGCCGCAGATGCAAGGGAACTACTCGCACGGGTATACCTACGACCTCGGAAACGGTCTGCAAGATATCACCAAACAGGAGATTGGCTCGTGGGGGTGGACAGCGGGCGGACTTGTATCGAACATGAGCGACATCAAGCTGTGCGCCGAAGGGTTCACCGACGGCAGGCTGCTCAGCCGTAAGATGCAGGCAGAGTTTACCAACTGGATTGCTCTTCCCGTAAGCTCGGGAACGCCGGTTGAATCCTTCACCGGCCTTGGAATTGTCAGATACAAGGGGCTCGTCGGGAATAGCGGCGCTACCTATGGCTATGCTGCCTGGATGTGGCATATGCCCGCAACCGGCGCCACGCTGGTGGCATTCTTCAACCAGAAGACCACTTGGGAGCCCGCAAGGAACGCCAAGGAAGAGGAAATGATGGCAGAACTGCTGAAAACGGTGATGGAGGTTAGACTGAAAAAGGGGACAGATTTATTTTCCGGATCAATAAATAAATCTGTCCCCTTTTCTCGCAAAGAGGTGGTGCGGTATAATGGCTCTCGATGGGACACGCGACAGGTTCATGGGAAAGAGACGAGTATCTTGTAAGTGAGGGCGCCGATAGATATTCGGCGACATCGCTGCCCAACAATAAGCCAGGGCGTTTGCGGGAACAGCGTCTTAGAGGGCATCGCTATGCTCCAAGTGGTGTGATGAAGTGGAGTAAATCATGAGGGCAGACCTTGTCGAGGAGATCCTGGCCCAATTGGAACATGCCCCTCAGCTCTACTATCGCCTGATCCTGGTGGTGGGTCCGCCGAAGTCTGGCAAGACCACTGCCCTTCGGATTATCCAAGAGCGAATGGGAGCGCCTCTACGAAACGTGAACTTAGAGCTCTCCCGCCGGATGCTTGATCTCACCGCCAAGCAACAGATTCTTCGAGTCGCCGATCTATTGGCGGAAGTGGTGAGAATGGGAAACCCTGACCTCGCATTGCTGGACAATCTTGAATTATTGTTCGACACTACTTTAAAACAGGATCCGCTTCGCCTATTGCTCTCCCAGTCCCGCAATCGAACCATCATCGCCGGCTGGAACGGTGAAGTTAGGAACGGCTACTTGGTTTATGCAACACCGGACCATGCGGAATACCGGCGCTGCCCGCTGGGAGACTTCATCTGCATCGAAGCGGGGGAACCAGCATGAAGAATAGTTTGAGATGATGGGAGGCTTCAAGGATGAAATACAATGAGCTAATCCAATTTACCCCGATCGAATCGGTGGTGCAACTGCGCGATGCCAACGAAGCAAACGCTGCTCGCCAGTTGGTACAGACCTATGTCATTTCCGAGGAGATGGCGGAGAGACTGATCAGCTTGGTTATCCCGCAATTGCAGTTCGACCAGCCGATCGACAATAAAGGCCTCCTTATTGTGGGAAATTATGGGACGGGGAAATCCCATCTTCTCTCTGTTCTCTCCAGCTTGGCCGAGAATAGCGATCTGACGACCTATCTGAACGACGAGGGCGTGGCGAGCGCTGCAGACAAGATCAGCGGCCGCTTCAAAGTAGTCCGGACGGAGATCGGCGCGACCACCATGTCCCTGCGCGACATCGTCGTCGCCG
>JAPLHV010000111.1 GCA_026389455.1 Coprothermobacterota bacterium | reverse complement strand
CCCGGTAGAGAGCTCGGATATGGTGGTGCGGCCGGATCTGACCACCTGTTTTCGCGATCCTTTCGCCAAGACGCCAACGATCGCCTGTCTGGGAACCATCCACCTCACCGATACGGCTCGCACCCCCTTTCCCGAGGATCCTCGGCTGATCTCTCGTCTGGCGGAGGAGCGGTTGCGTGGCCTGGGGATCGCCGACCGTTCGCTGTGGGGTCCCGAATACGAGTTCTACGTCTTCCGCAGTTTCTCCCAGGAGGAGGAGCTGGGGCGGGTGGAGACGCGCATCGAACCTTTGGAGAGGATCGCCGGACGCGCCTACCACGCCGAGATGCCCGATGACCGGCTGGCCGATTTCCGGAGCGATGTCTGCCTGTTGCTGGAGGATCTTGGGGTTCCGGTGAAGTACCACCACCACGAGGGAGGCGGCTGGGGGCAGAATGAGATCGAGACGCTCTTCGAGCCGCTGGGGCGAGCCGCCGACCATGCCGTGCTGATCCCCTACATCCTGAAGAACCGCGCCGCTCAGGACGGGCTGGCCCTCACTTTGATGCCCAAGCCGCTCTACGGCCAAGCCGGCAACGGCTGGCACGTGCATCTCTTCCTCCAGAAGGAGGGGCGCAACGCTTTCTTCGATGAGACGGACACCTACGCTCGCTTCAGCCCGCTGGCCTTCCTCTTCATGGGAGGCATCTTGAGCCATGCCCGCGCGCTCTGCGCTTTCACCAACCCCAGCACCAACAGCTACAAACGGCTGGTGCCCGGTTTCGAGGCGCCGGTGACGCTGACCTTCGGCCGGGCCAACCGATCCTCGGCGATCCGCATCCCCCTCTATGTGGCGCAAGAGGACGAGGTCCGTTTCGAGTACCGCCCCCCCGATGCTGCCGGCAATCCCTACTTCTGCCTGGCAGCGCTCTTGCAGGCCGGGATCGATGGGGTCCGCCGTGGGATCGACGCCCGCACTTCCGGTTTCGGACCCTACGAGCGCGACCTCTTCCAATCGGAAAGCGGGCAATCCCTCTCCTTCCTGCCAACCTCCCTGGAAGAGGCTTTGGACGCGCTGGAGGCCGATCACGGCTTTCTGCTGGAGGGGGACGTCTTTCCTGCCTCTTTATTGAAACGCTGGCTGGAGACGAAACGGAAAGAGGCGCGGGCAGTGGCCGATCGGCCGCACCCCCATGAGCTGAAGCTGTATTTCTGATTACTTCACCTGCGTGACGAAGACGAAGGTGGAGTTGGCAAAATAACATCGTTCTCTGAGTTCCCTGGAAACGAAAAGAGCCCCTTTGCGGGGGCCCTTTTCTATATGGAGGGAGGAGAAAAAGGGTGTCAAGTCCATGGTGGGCGATGTAGGAGTTGAACCTACGACCTCTTCGGTGTCAACGAAGCGTTCTACCGCTGAACTAACCGCCCGTCCGCCGGCGATTATACGGGTCGCCTCGGGCTTGCGTCAAGGAATCGATCCGTCGGGCTGCCTGCCAGGAGACGGCCGCCACTGAGCCCACCACCAGGAGACCTCCCAGCCACTGCAGAGGAACCAAGGTGTCGCCGAAGAAGAGCGCTCCCCAGGTGACCCCAAGCAGCGGTTCCCAGGTGCAGTTCACCGAGGCCAGGGAGGGAGGGATGCGCTGCAGCCCCCAGAGGTAGAGGCCGGAGGAGAGCGCCGAGGGGCCGAGGCCCATCAGGATGGCCAAGAAGAGAGTCCAAGGGGTAGAGAGGATCTGCCACATCCCGGCCGGGTCGATCAGCCAGATGGGGAGGAAGCCGAGGGCGGCGAAACCCATGGTCCAGAGGCAGGAAACCCCACATATCTCCGCTGCCGAGGGAGGCGGAACCCAAGAGGGCGATCCCGGCGAAGGCCAGCAGGATCCCCACCAGTCGCTGCGGGCGGAATCGCTCCAGCCCGAGGAGGAGAGCCAACACCAGGACCAGGGTAGGAGCGGTGTAGAGCAGAATCACCGCCATCGAGACGGAAGTGCGCGCCACCGCCAGGAAGTAGAAGGCGTACATTCCGGTCAGGCTGACGATGCCGTAGAGGGCCAGGAAGGGAATCTTCCGCCAAAAAGCAATGGGGATAGATTTGAAATCTGCCCCCATTGCTTTGCGAGGCGGGAACCAGCGCACCCAGAGAGGGCGGGTGGCGGCCAAGGAGAGAAAGGCGAAGAGCGCGCGCAAGGCGGCGGCCTGTAGAGGGCTGACCCCGGCTTGTTGGAAGAGCTTGCCGAAGATGCCCAGGGTAGACCACAGCACCGAGGCGGCGGCGACGGCCAGGATGCCCAACAGTATTTGATTGGAGATGGGGTGGCGCACAGCCCTGTGATGATACGCGCGAAATGTCGTCCTCGGCAAACGCAGTCCCCCTCCTCTTGTCATCCCGATCCTCCCCCTCCTCTCGCCCCGAGCACCCCCTCCTGCAACCCCGAGCACCCCCTCCCCTCGCCCCGATCCCCCCCATCTTGCCACCCCGAGCACCCCCTCCCCTCGCCCCAATCCCCCCCATCTTGCCACCCCGAGCACCCCCTCCCCTCG
>JAPLHV010000183.1 GCA_026389455.1 Coprothermobacterota bacterium | reverse complement strand
TCAGTTGCTCCACCCCGCGCACTTCGCAGGGAAGTTGCGGGAGCTTCAGCAGGTGGAGGCCGGCAAACGCCAGCCGGATTCTCTCCAGCGACTCTGCCTGCTCAGCCCGCCTCTGTTGGCAGGAAGGGCAAAGGAAGTCGCCTTCCAGAACGTGGTTGACGACAAGGTTCCGGACTGGGACGCGCAACCTCGCCAGAGCGGCCACCAGGCGTTCGGACTCGGCTACGGCCATCTCCTCGGGGATCGTCACCACCACAAATTCCGTGGCTGCGGCATCTTGCAGGAGTTGCTCCACCCGCTTGGCATCTCTGGTCATGGTCTCCAGCCATTGGTCACATTGGTCCGGCCGATAGGGACCGCGGGAAAAGGTCACAGACAGATAGCGGTGCTTCTCCATCATCAGGTCCAGGATGCTGACCCACTGTTGCAGCAGGCCGGGCAGTTCCAGCAGGCGGATGGTGTGCCCGGTGGGGGCGGTGTCCAAAATGATCACGTCGAACTGCTTAGCCTTGACCAGCTCCATCAGCTCCAGGATGGCCATGAACTCATCCATTCCCGGCAGCGAGAGGTCGAGAAAAGTGCGGATGTCCTCTTTCTCGAAATAGGTGCCTCGGTCGGCGATCTTGGCCAGAATCGGTCCGTTCTTGCTCTTGAACTCGGCCAGCAAACGCTCCGCATCCACCTCTCGGGCGAAGAGATTGGCAGTTCCCTGAACAAGAACCGCCGTATCGCCGATTGGTTGGTCCAGACTATCCCCCACCGAATGAGCGGGATCGGTGGAGACAAGGAGTATTCTCTTGTTCGGGTACTGTTGAGCTAGAACCAAGGCGCCGGCGACGGCCGAAGTAGTCTTCCCTACGCCCCCTTTCCCGCCGAAGAAGATAAACCGCAGATCTTTTTCCAAGAAACTCGGTAAAAGTGGGGTCAGGTCTTTAGTTTTAGCATTACCCATCGTCTTGCTGATTGCCGTGTTGTTCATGTCCTTGAAGATAGCCACTAAGGCTGTGTTTTCTTTTCTACCACCCCTTTGCCTCTACATTTCAAACAGGGAAGCTCATTGCCCGGCTCCGCACCGGTTCCCCGGCAATGACCGCACATTTCATTCTCTCTTGAAACGCTGATAAAGCCGCTTCCACCGCATACCCTGCAAGAAAGGTTTGTTCGAATCGGATACCTGCCAACGCCTTTACAATAGACGCAGACCATAACCGGCCCATTGATGGAAATCGTGCCCTTGCCCAAGCATTTCGGGCATTCTGTGCTTTTTGTTCTGGGTAAAACTCCGCTGCCGGCGCATGAAGAGCACGGAAACTCACCACCTTCAATGATCTCTCCTGTTTTCCGGCCGAACCTTGTTCCTGCGCCTTTAAAATCATAGGTCTTCCAACTCATGGCGTTCCTCCTGAATGCAGATCTATGTTGATTGTACTCTCATTAAAGACGTACGCGTGAGATCTTGCCAAAAAAGAAAGGGGACAGATTTATTTATTGATCCGTAGATCGCTCCAACGGGGACATTTGTCTAGCGGCCCGTCCTAAGAGCAGCGAAGGATCGGATCTGGTGGACGAAATCGAGAAGAAAACTGAAAGCCGGGTAGAATCTCGAGGACCGGGAAGGCCGAGAAAAGTGGGAAAATGAATCTGTCCCCATCTTCCCATATCTTTAAGGCACAACTTCAGCGCTTACCGACGCCTATTGCCTAACTCTCCTTTCGCCTCAATGATACACCGCAATTCCTCCTTTCTCCCCCGCTATCCTCGACGACCATTCGGGTTGTCTTCTTTTCGTCTCTATTGCCATTCCCTTATAATCCCAGCATGTTCGACTCTCCACGGAGTATAGGCAAGTTCTTCCATCCGATCCTCCCCTGCTGCAATTCAGCGATCCGGGAGCCGGTTTGGCCGGCCTGGCGACTGAAGCGCAACTAGCGCACGATGGGTTACGTGTCTCCCCCCTCCTGCACGACGGAGAGAGAGGTGGTTGTTTTCGCGCCAGTCTGGGTTCTTGGGAAGCTCTTGCTCCTCAATAGATGCGCCTTGCCATGCTGAGAAGAGGAGGAAGTTCATCGTGATCATTCGTCCAGATGCCGTCCTGCAAGATTCCTACCCGGTGATTGTGATCGGTTCCGGCTTGGCCGGGCTCACCGCGGCCGCCCTCCTGGCCAAGCGCGGCCTGGGGGTGCTATTGCTGGAGCATCACTACCTGCCCGGGGGAATGTGCACCACCCTTCGCCGCCATGATTTCTCCTTTGATACGGGAACTGCCCTGATCTACGGCTTTGGCGAACGGGGCTTCAACTCCCATCGCTTCGTCATGAACGAGCTGGAAGAGGAGATTGAGATCATCCAGCACCAAGCCCTCCTGGTGATGCATTTCAACGGCAAGCGAATTATCTTCTGGCCTGATTTGGATCGCTTCCTGGAGGAGCTCTGCGCCGCCTTTCCCGGCCATGATGAGGAGCTGCATAGTCTCTATTCTTACCTGTATGGCGTCTATGCCAAAGTGATCGCACGCGAGCCAGTGATCGTCCCGCCTACCGAGATCCCCCCCGCGCAGAACCTCCGCACTCTCCTGCGACATCCCTTGGCCTTATTGCAGACCGTGCGCATGCTCTCTACCAGCACCGAGTCAGTGATCCGCCGTTTCGTGCGAGACCCGGAGCTGCTGGCTTTCTTCGACAAACTCACTTCCACTTACTGTTACTGCACCATCAAAGAAACCCCCGCCATCCTCGCTGCTACGATGTTCGTGGATAACCACATCGGAGGCGCCTACTACCCGGCCCGTTCCCCTCAGATTCTGGCCAGCAAGCTGGAAAGGGCCCTGGAGATGCATGGCGGTCAAGCCTATTATCGCGCGCGGGTAGAGGAAATCCTGATCGAACAGGGCAAAGCGGTCGGCGTTCGTCTAGTCGACGGCCTCGAGCTGCGTGCGGAACGCGTTGTAGCCAATGCTACTGTGTGGAATCTGTACGGCGGCCTGATCCGGCACGAGCGCCTCAAACCGGGCCGCTTGGAGTGGGCGCGCCGGCAGATCCCCACCTATGCCAGCATGGTCCTCTACCTTGGGGTGGAGGCATCCGTCATCCCAGAAGGAACTTATCCCGTGGAAATGCTCATCGCCGATCCTAAAGGAGTAAACGAGGGGGATGTTACTGTCTATATTTCCTCCCTGGATGACCCCTCTATCGCTCCCCCCGGGATGCATGCCATCACTGTGATCGCCCCCTCCCCCACTCCCTGGCCCAGCCCGTGGGATCCCGCTTACCGCTCTCCCCGCTATATGCAGCGCAAACAAGAGACTGCGGAGAAGCTATTGAACCAGTTGGAGGAACGCTTCCCCGGGTTGCGGAAGGCAATCCGCGTAATGGAGGTGGGAACTCCAGCCACCATCGAACGTTACACCCTGAAGAATGGTGGAGCGGTGGGTGGTCCGAAACAGTGCATTGGCCAGGAGATCATGAAACGCTTGCACGCCAGGAGCGAGTGGAAGAACCTCTACTTGTGCGGCGACTCGACAGTGATGGGGATGGGCGCCCCGGCTGTGACCGTCTCCGGGGTAGGAGCGGCCAACCTGGTGCTTCGCGATGCCGGGTTGCCGGAATATCGCCATCGCTCCTTTTCCACTCAAGCAGTCCACTTGGTCAAAGGCGCCGCGCTTGCTCCTCTCCCTCCTTCAGGCGAGCCGCTGGACTTGGAAGGGGCGATGCGTTTGGCCCGGGAATGCCAGTATTGCCAACAACCGGGCTGTTGGGAGGCTTGTCCGGCCAAGCTGGACATCGGCAACGCCATGCGGCGGCTGGAAGCGGGCAACGTCGTCGGAGCGGCGCGTTCCCTGCGTGAGAACAACCCCCTGGCGGAGATCTGCGGCCACCTCTGCGGGCCCAATCCTCCCTGTGAGAAAGCCTGCAATCGAAACAGCTTTTCGGACCAGCCGGTGCGTATCGCCAACCTGCAGGCTTGGATCTGCCGGGAAGCCGGCAAGGAAGGGTGGGCTCTGCGAGCGACTTCCCCCAATGGGCATCGAACGGAGCTCCAACGGGCTTTGGTACTTGGCGCCGGCCCGGCCGGCTTAACCTGTGCTCACTATTTGGCCCGCCTGGGAATCCGCGTTGACCTCTGGGATCAGCAATCCTTTATCGGAGGTGGGTTGCGGCAAGCGACCGGGGAACGCCTGCCCATTGAGGTCTTGCGGCGCGAGTTGGAGGGATTGGATCGCTTCGGGGTAAGTTTTCAGGGAGGAAAATGCCTGCCCGAAGAGCTTCCACCGGAGAAACTTACCGGCCATGGGCGGGCAATATTTCTGGCAACTGGAGCTGCGTCCCGGCAGAGCACTGCAGCCTGGCTGGGGCTCGTCGACCTGACTATCGATCCTGAAACGATGGCGCTTGCCGGGAAGCCCGGTTTCTATGCTGGAGGCGGGCTGGTTCGAGAGGACTGCTCAGCCGTGCAGTCCGTCGCCGATGGCCGCACTGCAGCCGTCAGCATCCATCATTACCTGGGGAACCAAAAGTTGTTTAAGTTTGGTTTGGTGAGTACCCCCTGCCGTGGCCGCTCCGCTCCAAAATAGAGCGTTCAAGAAGTGGGTATATCAATCATAGTGGGTCGGTCAAACCGGTTGCCCCGATTGGCTGGAAGGATCCTACGATTCAGGAAGGGGTCAGCGGCCGGCCACCAAGCGGGCAATGACAACTGTGATCAAGACCAGAGAAATAGAGGCCTGCAGCATCATCAGGAACTTGGCGCGACGTCGCAGGAGTGTTTCGGTGGTGGGTCCGAAGGTCAGGTTGGCGTTGAAAGAGATAAAAAGATAATCGAAAAAGGAGATCTTCGGCGTTTTGCCATTGGATCCATTGGCCGGAGCAGGAAAGAGGAAAACCCCCCCTGAGGTGGTCATGTCGAAAGCCCAATAGAGGTCCCCAAAAATCAGGGTGTCCAAGGCAAAGAAGAGGGCGATATCCCACAGCGTGACTAGAGATTGACCTTGCTTGGCTTCGGTATCCAGGACCAGCATTGATAAAAAGAGCAACAACTGCAGGATGGCGCAAACTACGTAGACAGTGGCGATGGTCTTAGCAAACCGGATCCGATCGCAGAGGATAGCAACCAAAATCAGGCAAACCAGCAAACCGAAAAGGGCCCCGAAGACCCATTCCGCGATTCCCAACACGCGCTTGGATGTTTCATAAACAGCGCCTGCGGTGAGCGCCCAGCCGACAGCAATTTGGCACACCCAAGTAAAGAAAAGCGCGTACCAAATGGCCAAGGCGCTTCGGCGATCCGAGCGGGTAGGTTGGTTCATGATTCAATGATAGCGGAACACCCTGCCGGGGGCTATCGAGCTGTCGCGAGCTATCAGGTTGCTTTGGCGGCTAGGTTATCTCTGCGACGAGGGCTTCCGGTATGGCTTCTTCTTCCGTGGGGCTCGCTAGTTCGCCAGGTTCCTGGAGCGAAGGTGGCGGTAAGGCTTCTCCTTCCTCAAACTCGGCTGGTCCAGCGGCTTCTTCGACTGAAAGCTGCCCTTGAGCAGAGCGAAGGGGCTCCAGCAGCGCCCGGGTCTTCTCGATTTCCTGGCGCCGCGC
>JAPLHV010000149.1 GCA_026389455.1 Coprothermobacterota bacterium | reverse complement strand
GGGGGTCAAGTCGCAACGCTCTCTCGAATAAAGCTTCCCGGATAGACCTCCGGTCAATCCGGACTGGAGGTCTATCCATCTGCGCAGCACGCCTCTTTTTTGTCACCAGACTACCTTACCCACTCCATTTGAAAAAGGATCTTTTTTTCTGAGTATCATAGGGAAGGAGAACGGCGGCGGAAAAAGAGAAAAAAAGTGGCTGAGGCCAGGAAGAAGGAGGCCGCTCCTAGATAGAGGGGAAGATCGAGCCATCCGCTCCTCATCATCGCCCCGCCTAAAAGCGGGGCCAGCGAGCTGCACAGCCCGAAAGCTGCGTTGGCCAGGCTGATCGCCGAGGAGCGTCGCTCGTGAGGAGCCAGAGAGAAGAGGAAAGCATTCTGCAAGGGCCAGGACATATTCATCAAGGCGCTGCGCAGCAAATAGATGATGCTGGCCCATTGATAGGTTGCAGCAAAAGTCATCAATAGAACCATCACCGCGGATATGCCTTGGGTAACAACCACCATCGAGGTTTTACTGCGGCGCATGGCAAGGAATGGGACCAGGCTAACGGCCACCATGCCGGCCAAGTTGGCTGCGGCGAACCAAGGAGAGATTTGCACCTCGCTCACACCGAACTTGAGAAAGAACCAAAGAGAGAGGAGCTGGACCACAAAACCAGCCCCAAGCCCAATGAAGATCTGGGTTATAGCGAAACGGCCGATCAGTCCGCGTGCCGCATGGAACATTTCAAAGGGGTTGACCCGACCTGGTTTAAGCGTGTTCCCCTCCCGCAAGGGAAGAATCAGGCAGGCGGCCAATACCGCAAAAAGAGCGCACAACACAAAACTCATTCGATAGGAGAGAGACGAATCCCATCCCCAAGCTGCCAACCACTCCGGTAATCCGCCACAGAGCGAGCCAAACATCGCCATCAGCAACCAGCCCAGGGTATTCCAGCTGAAGAAGTGGGTGCTCTCCGCCACCCCTGTCTTCTCAAAGAGCAACGGGTAAAAAGTAGATCCACTAAGCGCCCCGCCCAGACCTCCAATGATGCCGATGCCGCCTAGCAGGAAGGCGCTGGTTACTGCCCAGCCCTCCACCGAAAGGGAGAGAAGAAGGAAACTAAGGACGGGCAGCGAAGTGCCCAGAACCAGCAGCGCCTTTTTCCGCCTGCGGTCCAGCAGTGGCCCAAGAAAGAGCAGTAGGATTGCGCATAGAAGGCCGGAAATGGTATAGAAGGCGCCTATAGTGAGAGGGTCATAGCCGCTGCGCTTGAGATAGATCGGCAGTACAACCGAGAGAAAGCCGAAGGACCAGGCGCTGGCAGCAGAGGAGAACACCAACATCCAGGCTTGACGTCTGGCCAGTTTTCGCGCGAAATCCAAAGGAAGGTCCGTCTTCTCGATCATCGCTGCATTTTTTGCTTCGGTTGAGAACGTCCCAACACCACGGCTGGAACTTGGCTGTCCCTGACGATAGCAGATCGAGAGCTCGCCGGAAACCGACTCTTCCCGTCAGACCAGGAAAGGGCTATCCTTGGGCGCAGGAAAGGAGATGATGCCATGCTTTACGTCTATGGATTGGTTTTCCTGCTCTTCGCTTTGCTAGCCTTGATCGCCCCTGCAGCCCCGGGCTTCCGCCGCTGGACTGCTTGGCTGGCTTTAATCCTCGGTTTTGGGCTCTACATCGGCGTCATCCAAATACAGACGCCTCTTCAGAATAAGCTCTACGGGCTTCTGGCTACGGGGGAGGCGACCTGGCTGATCCTATTCGCCAGCGCCATCCTCGGCGGCCTTCTGCAAGAGGGCGTCAAAATGCTAGTAATCTGGGGAGGTTCGTTTAGTCTGGCTCGTCGCGATCTCCTGTCAGCCGGCGCTTTCCTAGGCGCCGGATTTGTCTTGGGAGAATCTTTCTGGATCCTCTATTCCCTTTCCGCGGACATCGCCAATTTCTATCCTTCACTCACCTTTGGGCAATTCCTTAGCGACTTCTCTCCCTTGCTTATCGAACGAGCCATCCTCATCCTGGTAAACCTATCCCTGGCTTTTCTTCTAGCCTACGGTCTCCTCCAGCGGAAAACCCTCATCTATTTTCTGGCAGTCTTTGCTCTGCACAGCGTCCTCTCTTTTACCTCCCTCATGCGCCAATCCATCGGCCTTACCCTGACTTGGACCTTGATCATCCTAGGTTTCCTGGCTATCCTGCTCTATGTTTATGTGATCTCCCTTTCCCGCCGAGAACTGGCTCCAAACCGCCAAGTAATTCCCTTCCGCTAGGCAATATCGGCGTCTTCTCATCTCTGGCACACCGATACAATCCATCCTCGATGGGCGATGCGGTGAGTAGGTAGCAAGCGATCCTTCTCTTTTGATGAACCGCAAGCCTTTTCTTCCTGAAAAAAGAGATGCCCCATGAGGACTCACCCTCATGGGGCATCTCTTTTCAAACGGTTGGACAATAAAAAATGCCCTGGCAGCGACCTACTCTCCCGCGGGGTTTCCCCCGAAGTACCATCGGCGTTGGAGGGCTTAACTTCCGTGTTCGGGATGGGAACGGGTGTAGCCCCTCCACAATAACCACCAGGGCAAAACGTTGAGCCTTG
>JAPLHV010000094.1 GCA_026389455.1 Coprothermobacterota bacterium | reverse complement strand
TTCCGCCGAGAGAGCCGCATCTCGGATCTCCCCTTGGCGCTCCTCACCTTCTGGCACTCGCTGGCTCGGGTTATCGCCCAGGCTGCGCAGAAACCGCACCGCCATCTGCCGCGTAAGCTGGAACAGATCCTCACCGCTCCCCTCTCCGGGACGATCTGCGCTCTGGCTTTGCTGTTGTTGATCTTTGCCGCCCTCTATGTGGTGGGAGGGTGGTTGGCTGGGGGATTGACCTTTCTCTGGCAAAGCAGCGTCTCCCCTCTCCTGCAGGGAGCGGTCCATGGTCTGTTGGGGCAAACGGCCTGGGCTCGCGTTGTTTTGTGGGGAATCGACGACGGGGTGCTGGCCGCACTCACCGTAGGCGTCCCCTACATCCTGGTCTTCTACCTGATCCTCGGTTTCCTGGAGGATTCCGGCTACCTGGCTGTGCTTTCTTTCCTAGGAGAGCGCCTGACCCGCCTCTTCGGCTTGCCGGGGCGCGCCTTGATCAGCTTGGTGGCGGGAGCAGGATGCAACGTGCCGGCTATCACCGGCGCCCGTACCCTGCCCACCCAACGCGAGCGCACCATCACCTGCCTGCTGGTGCTGCTGGTCCCCTGCAGCGCGCGCACCGGGGTGATCCTGGGGGCCGCCGCTCCCTACCTGGGCTGGGCGGCAGGACTCTCCCTCTACGGCATTCTGCTGCTCTTGATCCTGGGCTTCGGGCTGCTGATGAACCGCCTCTTCCCCGGCCGGCCCTCGGTCATGATCGTGGAGATCCCACCCCTGCGTTGGCCGCAGGCACGCTTGGTGTGGCGGAAGACCTGGTACCGCTTCGCCGACTTCCTCACCATCGCCACCCCAATCCTGATCCTGGGCAGCTTCCTGCTGGGGACCCTCTATGAGACCGGAGCTATCTGGGCGGTCACCGCTCCCCTGAGCCCTCTGGTTGAGGGATGGATGGGCCTTCCTGCCGTCGCCGGGTTGGCGCTGCTCTTCTCTCTGCTGCGCAAGGAAATGGCGCTCCAGCTTCTGGTCGTGCTGGCCATCGCCCAGTATGGTACGGGCGCCTCAAACCTGCTCCTCTTCATGAGCCCAGCCCAGCTTTACGTCTTCGTCTACTTTCTGCTCGTTTCCTTCCCCTGCCTCTCCTCCTTCACCGTGCTGGTCCGGGAGCTCGGCTGGAAAAGGGGTCTGACCATCTTTGCTGTGCTTCTAGGATTTGCCGTTATCAGCAGCGGCCTCCTCTATCGGTTGATCGCTTAGCCCTTCTTGCCTCTTGGAGAAATACCTTTGGATAGAGAGGAAGCCACGGGAGTAGCGGACAACGCCGCTGGGTTCCACCAAGCCTGCACCTCACTCCAGCAGAAGATCAACCAGAGCAAGAGGGGAAAGAGGATCTTCCCTAGTTGGATCAGGAAGTAGAGCATCGGCTCGGCTACGGCGATCTGGGCGTCGGTGGCGCCGACCTTGGTCAGCCAGTAGCCGAGGAAGCGGTCCGCCACGCGGAGAAGGTAAAGGATTAAAATCCCCAACGCGATCTGCCAGGCACGCCTCTTCCAGTGGGCCTTCCAACCAGGGGTGGCAGCCATCAGGGCGAGGAAGGGGACCAGGTTGGTGAAAGCGCTCTCCCACAGGTTGCTGGGCGCCGCGGAGAGGTTGAAGTTCATCGTGACCCCTAAGAACAAGGGAAAGAGCCAGGTAAGAGGCCAGAGGGTGGCCACCGTGTAATAAGGGCCCAACGGGATCCACACCAGGAAGAGGACCGTCATGGCCAGGATGAAGCGCAACACGAAACCCCAGATCCTCAATGCTTCTTCCCTCCTTCCGCCGACTGGGGCGGTCGGCTGGGAGCCAGCGGGAGGGGCTCAGCCTTGCGCGGCTTGCCCCGTATCCAGGAGAGCCAGGCAAAGAAGAGACCCACCACGAAGAGGATCAGGGTCAATTGCCAAAGGTAAAGATGGACCCACTCCATCAGTTGGGCGTCGCGCATGCCGATCAAGGCCAGCACTAGCAGGCGGACCAAATTGAGAAAGAGGAGGATGGCGACTCCAGCGACTACCCCCACCAGCTTCTTCCACCAGAGGGCGGGATAGGCCAGCACCACGGCGCTGAAAATGATCATCTCGTAGAGGCCGGTACACTCCGGGATGATCTGGATAGCCAGGTTGGGGCAAGAGTAGACCACGCCAGTCACTTGTATCGAGAAACCAAGGAGGCTCAATATCCAAGCCGAAGCAGCAGCCGTCCATTCCTGGAAACGCTGCACGGCGCCGCTCCAAAAGTAGAAGAGGGCGAAGAAGGCGACAGCAAAAAAGGCAAAGAGAATCAGAAAACGCACCAACTGATTCCGCGAGCTGCGTTTGGCTTGCTGCCCTACCTGTTCCTCCGCCTTCTTCCGTTCCGCCTGCCCCATGGCATCACCCCCGCGTCTCGAGATCGTTCAACTTGTGTTTTATTATACCCTAGACGACCGGTTCCGGAAAGCGAACCGGGATCCCGGCCCGGGAGGCCAGGAGGTGTGAAAGCGGTTCATCTCCACTCCGATCTCGACGATCATCACTCCAGCCAGACGCCGATTGATCCCTGGGACAACGTTGCATACCAACTCAACACAGGCTCGTAGCGCCTAGCGAAAACCGACATTGTGGGCTTTCCATAACAGCATCTTGGCGTGTTTCCAACGATCTCCTGCGTAAGATCGCAAAACTCCCTTCTTCCTATTGCTGAGCTCTCCCATAATGGGGTGATAGGAGACAGGGTCAGTTGCCATGGCAATGCAGGAAAAGCTGGGTATCAGATGAAAAGTACCGATCCAGCCCTGTGCTATGATACGGGCATCAAACGCAGAATCGCAGGCCATACACAATGACTATCGGCGAGATCCTTGCAACGATCTTCTTCACTTTCCTCTTCATCCTGATCCTCGCGCCTCTCTGGCGCATGAACAAGGTTCAACTGGATCGCGTGCGGGCCATGCGCAAGCTGGAAATCAAGCGCGGCTCGCGGGTGATCACCCTCATTCACCGGCAGGAAGCCCTTTCCATGCTTGGCCTCCCCTTCTTCCGCTACATCGACATGGAGGACTCGGAGAAGATCCTGCGCGCCATCCGCCTCACCCCGCCGGACACCCCGATCGATCTGGTAGTGCATACCCCGGGCGGCCTGGCGCCCGCTCAGATCGCCCACGCTCTTCACCGGCATCGCGGCAAAGTCACCATGATGGTCCCTCATTACGCCATGTCGGGAGGGACTTTGATCGCCTTGGCCACAGAAGAGATCTTGATGGACGCCAACGCGGTGCTGGGACCGGTGGATCCGCAGCTTCAGACGGCGGAGGGGGTCTTTCCCGCCACCTCCCTGCTGGCCGCGGTCCGCCAGAAAGATGCGGCCGACCTGGAGGACAGCACCCTGGTTATGGCCGATGTGGCGATGAAGGCCGTCTCCCAGGTGAAGTCCTTCATCCGCTGGCTCCTGGCTGAGCGAATGACGCCGGCTCAGGCCGAGCGGATCGCCTCTTGCTTGGCTGAGGGAGCATGGACATAATTATGCGCCCCTCACAGTGGAGGTCTTAGAGGAGATCGGCCTGCCCATCGTGGTCGGCCTCCCCGAGGAAGTATACGACCTGATGGACCTCTATCCTCAGGGGCGAGGCCGCCGGCCATCGGTGCAGTACATCCCCATCCCCTACGAACGAAAGGAAGAGCCGAAGAAGTCGTCGCTGGGCTGACCCGAGTGCATCTGTGGGTTAAAGTCCGCAATGAAGAAACCTTGTTGAACCGATCGCAATCCTGGAAAGACACGAGCGATCAGCAGATCCCAAAGCCAAAGATTCCACAAGAGCTGTACACCATCGGATCCTGGGTTCATCTACTGGGAAACCTCACCAGCCTGCAGGAATCCGTTGGGAAGTCATGCAACCGCAAGGAGAGAAGGGCTGCGAGAGAGGGATCGACCAACCATTGACAGCAACCGTTTGGTTTCTGTATCCAGCAGAAAAACTATCCATAGGGAGTACAATCGATGGAAAGAGCATGGAACGGCCCGTGCAGCGTATCAGAGCGGGGTTTTCCAAAATAATCGGAATGGCACAAGGGGTAAATAGCCCCCGGCAGGGTGTCATGTCAAGATCACAAAACAATGATCAAAAAACAACTGGCAAGATAGTAAAGGTCACCAGGAACGGCCCTTACCTGGTATCGGGAGGCGTGCCTCTGTCAGAGCAAAGCATCTGTGCGACGGGCGATGGACCGTGCTATGCATGGAAAGAAGACAAGGAATACCCGGCGCAGGAAACCTATGCCCTCTGCTGTTGTGGTCATTCCCAAAAGAAACCTTTTTGCGATGGAAGACACGTGAAAGCAGGCTTCGATGGGACCGAAACTGCCGGCCATGAAACCTATTTGGAACAAGCCAATATAACCGTTGGCCCCAGTCTCAAGCTTAGCGATGTGGAGGACTTCTGTGCCGGCGCCCGTTTCTGCGACTGCGCCGGGGGAACCTGGAAGCTTACGAAACGATCCGACGACCCTGATGCCAGGCAAATGGCGATCCAGGAAGCCTGTGATTGCCCCTCCGGAAGGTTGGTCGCCTGGGACCAGGATGGAAAGGCCATTGAACCAGATTTCGAACCATCGATCGGTCTGGTGGAAGATACTGAAGCCAGAAAAAAAGGCCCTATATGGGTACGAGGCGGTATCCCCATCGAGTCGGCGGATGGCGCAATCTATGAAATTCGCAACCGTGTGACCCTTTGCCGCTGCGGCAAAAGCTCCAATAAACCATTTTGCGACAGCAGCCATTTGGAATGATCGTTCGGCATACCGGACCAGAAACGGCGCTGGAAGCGTTGCGCAAAGAGGAAGGAGCTTCCATGAAGATGCCGGTTTATTCATCGGCCACGTTCAGCGATGAACATCATTCTGCAGAATTACGATACGCACCGCCTGGCTGAAATGGGAAAAGAATTACCCGGACAAAAGCCATACTCGTCGTTTCCGCTCATTGGATGATTCGCCAAACAACGGATGGAACCGGCTAACGATGCGGCACTACCATGATTTGTCCAAACAGATGGACTCCTTGAGGGAAAAGGATGGTCACTTTCCCTCCCGAAGCTGGACCATTCCCTGCCGATGATATGTGCCATTGGCCTACAGGAAAAAGAGGATCCATATTGGTTCAAATACTGTCCAGGATAGCAACCAAGGAGGAAGAAAATGAGTTTTATCGAAGTCGGCCAGATTGACCAGATACCCGTAGGATCGATGAAGTCAACCTCGGTTAGTGGCAAACAGATACTGATTGCCAATGTCGATGGGGAGTTTTATGCCATCAATAATACCTGTACCCATGCCGGAGGCGACCTCTCCAAGGGGAAACTGGAGGGGAAGATCGTAACTTGTCCAAGGCACGGATCCAAATTTGACGTAACCACCGGCAAGTGCATCTTGGGGCCAAAATTCGGTTTCCTCAAAATAAATACGAAAGACGCAACAGCCTTTGAAGTGAAAGCAGAGGAGAACAAAATACTTGTTGCTGGGGCATAGAGCAGAAAGGCACGGATGCTGATTTCCACAGGGGATAGTTTACTATGGCCGTGAAGGGACAACTCTCCCACCGCCGATTCCTGATGTTCAGCGGTTCTCTGATGGCTCCAAAATTTGCGCAATGTATCCGCAAAAAAGAGCATAATCCCACCTTGCGCTGAGATAACCCATGGCAGACAAAGTAATCATAGTTGCCTACGATCCTCAATGGCCTCAACTCTTCTCGCAGTTGGGGGCAGCTCTGCGGGCAGCGCTCGGTGAAACTGCCCGGCGAATTGATCATATCGGATCTACGGCGATCCCAAGTCTAGACGCCAAGCCCATCCTTGACATCCAGATCTCCGTCGCCGCCTTCGAGCCCTTGGAGGTTTACCGTCTGCCGCTTGAAGGTTTGGGTTACATTTTCAGGGAGGAGAACCCGGAACGTACCAAGCGCTATTTTCGCGAAGGCCCAGGACAAAGGCGGACGCACCTTCATGTGCGTCGCTGGGGTAGTTGGCCGGAACAGTTCGCCCTGCTTTTCCGTGATTACCTGAGGATGCATCCGGACGAGGCGAAGCAGTACGCGGCCTTGAAATATGCCTTGGCGGAGAAGCATGGCGAAAACCGTGACGCCTACACGGAAGCGAAAACCCCGTTCGTCTGGGAGGTCATCAGGAAAGCGGACCGATGGAGCCAGGAGACTGGTTGGGAACCGGGGGCGAGCGATGCCTGAGAGGAGTCCCCAGCGATCCGGGAAAAGCGCGATCGCGGCTGTTGCACGATGCTGCCCGACTTGCGTCCGGTCGTCATCGCTTCGCGCTATTTCCAAAGAATGTCGACGGTTCCGGAGTGACCTCATTGCAGCTTTTTCCTGGCACGGGACAGGATCTGATGGAAATCTCGGGGATGATCACAAAGATAGGAGCATGTTTTACAATGAATCTCGCCGGACATCCGGCCAAAATAAAGGAGGGAGACCATTCCATGATCGCAGAGGAGTCCCAGCCCACAGAGGAACTGAAAGGAGCAAGCATCGCAACGGATGCGCTCGCAGAGGCAATGAGAGAGTTGCTCGAGGAGGTCTATGTCGGCCCCCCGAACCCCAAAGCCACCTGGGTCACCACCAATGCGTTGAACTCGGGCGTCATCGGCACCTTGGAATCGATACCGTTCAACCTCGCTTCCCAGCCGCCGGGCCCCGGGATGCACACCATCGCCGCCCACGCAACGCACCTGCTCTTTTCCTTGCGGCTCGCCTGCCGAGCGATGAAGGGGGAAAACCCCTATGCCAATGTCAATTGGGGTGAGAGCTGGCTCGTGCCTGCAGTGGATGAGGAATCATGGCAGGAGCTGAAGAACAGCCTCCGCTGCGTTCACGCCGACCTGCTCGCTGCACTGACCGGGAACGCGCCCTGGGGTGACGGAGATTTCCTGAAAGGCGTGATCTCCCTCGTCGGGCACGGCGCCTACCACCTTGGAGCAATGCGCCAGATCCAGCGGGAATTGACCTCCGGTCAGTTCGGACGTCCGGATCCTAGGACAATCGGGTAAGCCGGACATTCCCGCACCACGGTTGACCGGACCTCGGAACACCCCCTCGCGACTCAGCCGATGCACCTTGGCTGCAAGCGATCCTACCTCTGGCGCCAGGGCCAGCCTGCCCCGCTTTCGCCTCGGCCTGTCAGGCCATGGTCAAGCGTAGCTCGAGAAGCGCGGACTTCCCGGGAAGGCGGGAGCGATGCTGTCTCTCTGAAGTCGGCCCTGGTTGAGCGGACGCAGGGAATGGGCTTCCGTCTGGAGAGTGGATGATTCCCTCTTCAATCGAAAAAGTTAGTCAATAATTGAACAACGTCCCTAAACCTACAACCCGCCACGCCAACCCGAACTGGTGGACGTTCCGGAGATGGGTTTCCTGATGGTAGACGGTACTGGGAACCCGAACACCTCCTCCATCTTTCAGGAGTCGCTCCAGACCCTCTACAGTTGCGCTGGACCTCGATGATCATGCAGCCGGAGGCGGTGACCGAGGTCGTCTTCCGGCAGGCATTGGTTGAGGCGGGAAAGAAGAAAGCGCTGCCTGCTCTGGACAAGGTCCGCCTGGAGCGCCTCCGGGAGGGACTTTCAGCCCAGGTGCTGCACCTGGGGCCGTATGCCGCGATGACCTCCACCATCGAACAACTGCACGCCTTCATTCGAGCACAAGGGATGTGTTGGCGCGGCAAGCACCACGAAATCTACCTGGGGGATCCGCGGAGAACAGCTCCGGAAAAATTGCGGACGGTGGTCCGCCAGCCGGTCTCGCCAACCTGACCGCAAGGGCAAAAGACCGGCTTAGTGACCAACGCCGATCGCTTATCGGGCATGGAGCATCAACCCTGGATTAGCTTCTTCCCTCTCACCAGAGAATGAAGATTTATACAGAAGGGCAGAATCTCTCGCCCATCAAGCAACGGAAAGGAAGGGAAAACAAATGAGCCAGCATCCTGAAGCACCTTCGCTGGAGGAACTGAGAAAGCTGCGCAAGCCCATCCGGGACGTCAACAAGGAGCAGCGCGAAAAGCTCACGCGCCTGCAGCGATTTGCCATCTGGATCACCCAACACATCGGCGCCATGGGTTTCTTCCTGATCATCGTCGGCTGGACCGTCATCTGGCTGAGCTGGAATATCCTGGCGCCGTCCGGCTGGCGCTTCGACCCTTTCTCCGGATTCATCCTGTGGTTGTTCTTTTCCAACATGATCCAGATCTTCCTGATGCCCCTGCTGCTGATCGGGCAGAACCTGCAGGGCATGCACGCCGAGTCCAGGGCTCAGGCCGACCTGGATACGGATGTAAAGGCCGAGCGGGAAATCGAGACGATCCTGATGCACCTGGAACGGCAGAACGAGATGATCCTGCGCATTCTGCAACACCTTGATGGGGAGCAGGGGAAAATAACTCCCATCGAGACGCCGGATCGCAGATCCTGACTTCCGAAGGCTAAACGGCCAGAGCCTGCTATCCGGGGGCAGGCCTGTCCTGGTTCTTCTGGTGGGTTCAACCCTGGGTAAGCTGGCCTCCGCTACTTTGGGGGAATGGGGAGGGGATGCTGCCGCAGCCCGCGCCGTCCAAGCTTTGAAGAAGGGTGGTCCATTTAGTGTCTCGTCAACCTTGTAATGTCGTTAATAACGTGGAAAGCTTTCTTCATAATCAACTTAGGAGGATTGGATATGAAGAAATACATCGTGACACTTACCGAAGAGGAACGCAGGATTCTTGGCGAGCTCGCTTACAAGGGCGAGCATAAATCGCAGAAAGTTCTGGACGCCTTAACTCTGCTTGGCTGCGATGTGGGAGAGTTCCAGGAAAAACGTTCAACGAACGAAGAAATATCCCGCGTACTGAATACAAGCATGAGAAAGATTGACCGCGTCAAGAAACGCTTTGTCGAGGAAGGTCTTGATGTTGCTCTTAACAGGAGAAAGGGAAGCCGCATCTACGTTAAAAAGGCAGACGGAGACTTCGAAGCTCACCTTATTGCCTTGAGTTGCAGCGAGCCGCCCGAGGGTTTCGCACGATGGTCTTTGAGGTTGTTAGCCGACAAGGCTGTCGAGCTTGCCTATATCGACAGCATTTCTCATGAAACGGTGCGCCGCATCCTAAAAAAAACGGGTTCCTTCTCATTTCAAGTGGGCGATCCTACCTAGACATACTGCCGCAGGCTGTTTAGTCCAGCAATCCTGCAATGATGGCGATGATGGTCCTAAAGAGTCTTGTCGACCCCAGGAAAGCCGATGGTCCCAGGAAAGCCGATGGTCCCAGGAACGGTCTCGGTCC
>JAPLHV010000028.1 GCA_026389455.1 Coprothermobacterota bacterium | reverse complement strand
GAATTAAGCTTCCCGAGTTGACCGGAGGTCCGGATAGACCGGAGGTCCATCCATCCACGCAGCACACCTCTTTTTTGTCACCAGACTACCTTACCCACTCCATTTGAAAAAGAGCCAATATCTTTTTGACCACGAGGAAATAGAGAAGAAGATGAAAGGACAGGTAGAACATCGAGGGCCGGGAAGGCCAAGAAAGGTGGAAAAATAAATCTGTCCCCTTTTTTTACGAGAAGAGCCATTTAGCGTTGCGTTGGATCACCTCGCCGTCCAGCCGGATCTCGGATTCCTCGCGCAGATCGCAGATCATGTCCCAGTGGATGGCCGAGACATTCCGCCCGCCGGTGGAGGGATAGGAAGCGCCGAGAGCCAGGTGTAGGGTTCCGCCGATCTTTTCATCGAAGAGGATGTCTTTTGTGAAGCGCTGAATGCCGAAGTTATTGCCGAAAGCGACCTCGCCCAGGTACTTGGCTCCCTCGTCGATCTCCAATGTCTGGAGAAGAAAATCCTGTTCCTTGGAAGCCTCCGCTTTCACACAGCGGCCCTCCTCGAAGACCAACCGTACCCCCTCCACCTCGCGCTGTTGGTAGATGGCCGGAAAAGAGAAGAGGATGTGGCCGCGAGCGCTGGACTCGACCGGTCCGGTAAAAATCTCCCCATCGGGCATGTTCTTGCGCCCATGTGAATTCATCCAGGTTCGCCCATCCACCCGCACGGTAAAATCCGTCCCCCGCCCCAGCGCTCGGATCTCCCGTCCTTTCGCCAGACGTTGGACGATTCGTTCTTGTCGCTGTTGAAAGTCCAGCCAAAAGGCGCTGGGGTTCTCTTCCTCCAGGTGCATGGCAGCAAAAACAAAGTCGCTGAAATCAGCCAGGGACATGCCGGCATCCTGGGCGGCGGCTTGGGTGGGGTAGGCGGTTACGTTCCAGCGCACCGAGCCAGCGCCGTCCCTTTCCATGTGCCTGCGCATAAGAGGGCCGCGGGTTTTCTGCCAGCGGGCCAGCCGAGCCGGCTCCACCCCGGAGAGCCCTTTGGTGTTGAAGGGAGCCAGTACCGTCAGCAGGGCATCAACCCGCTCTATCTCCAGGCTGTCAATCGGGTTGAGGAAATCCAGCGCCTCGGGTGGCGCTTCCTTCAGGAAGACCTCCTGCGCCCCCTCCAGCTCCACTCGCAAGTAGGGGTAGGCGCCAGCTCGCAGCGCCTCGCGAAACAGCTCCAAAACCAGGGGGGTAGCCAAGGGAGTAGTGCGGATCACCAACAAATCTCCCTTCTTTAGCTCGAGCGAATGCGTCATCAATAGCTGGGCCATCTTCTTCAATCTTGGATCGTTCACAGGACACCTCCGTGCGGCATTTCTTGCCAACGAGCGCTATTTTAGGCGAAAATGCGGCGAGGTGAAATGCACGAATTCTCGTTGATGGAAAACGTGGTCCGCATCGTCCGGCAAGCTGCCACCGAGAACCGGTTGACCAGTGTCACTGATATCAATCTGGTGGTGGGCGCCACCAGCGCAGTGAACGTCGATGCCCTGCGCTTCGCCTTCGAGATCCTCCAGAAGGAGGAGGCAATCCTCGAAGGCGTCTCCCTGGCGATCGAGGAGACCCCTGCCCGCGCCCATTGCCCGAAGTGTCAGGAGGATCACACCCTCTGGAGGATGGACCTGCTCTGCCCAAGCTGCGGCCACCTTCCCCTCCAATTGCGCAGCGGTGAGGAATTCTACGTCAAGTCAATCGAAGGAGAGCGCGAAGATGGCTGAGATCCTGATCATGAAAGCGGTCAACGCGGAAAATGAGGTTCATGCCGCGGCCGTGCGCCTGATACTGGAACATGCAGGAATACGGATGGTGAACTTCCTCTCCAGCCCAGGAGCGGGCAAGACTACCCTCCTGGAGAAGACCCTGACTGCTTTGAGCAACCGCTTCCGGATCGGCGTCATCGAGGGAGACCTCTTCACCGATGAGGACGCCCGCCGAATCGAGCGCACCGGGGCGCCGGTCGTTCAGCTAAACACCGAGGGCTCTTGCCACCTCACCGCAGCGATGATTGAAGCGGCATTGAGTCGGTTGCCCCTCTCCGCTATGGACTTCCTCTTCGTGGAGAATGTGGGGAATCTGGTCTGCCCAGCCTCCTTCCGGCTGGGAGAGCATCAGCGTGTCACCCTCTTGTCGGTGGCCGAAGGGAACGACAAGGTGAAGAAGTACCCCAAAGCCTTCCACACGGCGGATTGCTTGTTGCTGACCAAGATAGACATGCTGGAACTGACCGATTTCTCCCTGGCTCAAGCGGAGCAGGATTTCCGGCGGGTCAACGCGATGGCGCCGGTCCTTTCTTTGTCCGCCCGCACCGGGGAGGGTTTGACAACTTGGTTTGATCTGCTCGCCGGCTGGCGCTAGTACAATCGAGCAGAATCTGATTAAGTGGTTTAGTAAGTACTTAACTACTTAACTACTTAATTACGGCATCTATGCTAGGCCTGTCCTTGAGCGAAGCGAAGGGATGGGACAAGATCTTTCGCTTCGCTCAAGACAAGAGAGGAGAGAATCATGAAAACGATCGGTATCCTGTTGGATGACCTGTACAACGAGCACGAGGTGATCTATCCCTACTACCGTATCCTGGAGGCCGGCTACCAAGCGATGACCATCGGCGCCCAGGAGAAAACGGCGCACTCCAAGGCCGGCCTTCCCTTCCTGGTGGAACGGGCTGCCGGTGATCTTCACGGGGAAGACTTGGCCGGCCTGATCATTCCCGGCGGCTATGCCCCCGATCGTCTGCGCCGCGACCCTGCCGTCCTGGCTCTGGTGCGTTCGATCGATCAACTTGGCAAACCGATTGCCTGCATCTGCCATGGTGGCTGGGTGCTGATCTCAGCCGGGGTGGCCAGGGGGCGAGTTTTGACTGGTTTTGTGGCCATCCGCGATGATTTGGTCAATGCCGGCGCCATCTACCGCGACGAAGAAGTGGTGGTCGAAGGCAACTTGGTCACCTCCCGTCAGCCATCAGACCTCCCCGCCTTCATGCGAGCTTTTCTGGCCCTGTTGGGAAACGAGCCGTGAATGAAAGCAAGGAGCCGAAGACCCCGTCATCGTCCCGCTCCACCCCTCTCGGGGAAAAAGGGGTCAAGCCGCCGCCGCGGCGCCTCTTTTCCTCTCCCCTCGGCAACCTCTTCGTCTTCCTCCTCTTTCTGGCCGCAGGGTTGATCAGCTTATACCTGGGGAACCGAGAGCCGATCGCCACCTTGGTCTATTTCAGCGTCTGTGCAGCCTTCTTGGTATTGACTTTCCTGGAGTGGCGGCGACGGAAGCGCTGAACTTCTGGAAAACTCGTTACCCGACGACGGCCGGCTCGATGACGAACTCCTTCCGTGCGAAGCGCTTGTAGTTCAAGCGAGTGACGTCGTAGGAGAGCGGCTCGCCGAGGATCCACTCGGCCAATGGCAGAGCCATGCCGGGAGCGATCATAAAACCATGACCGGAACCGCCGGCAGCGATGTAGAGGCCGGGGACTTCCTCGATCGGGCCGAGGATGTGATGAGCGTCCGGGGTGTTCTCGTAAAGACCGGCCCACTGCCGCACCACGGAAAGCCCCTTGAAACCCGGCAAGAAACGGCCGATGGCTTGGGACATGCGCTCCATGAAGCGCCAGGTAGGAGAAATGTCGAACTCTTTGGGGTCGTACCAGGCGTGCTTCTTTTCCGGCGGGAGGCCCATGATAAAGGAGCCATGGGGGCGCTGCTGGATATAGTAGCCTAAGGAGAAGGAGATGATCATCGGGTCAAAGGCGCGCTCCACCGGCTCGGTGATAAGGATCTCATGGCGCTCTCCGGCAAGGGGGATCTCCAGGCCGATGGTCTTCATCAGGTGATGGGTCCAGGCGCCGGTGGCTACCAACACCTTGGCGGCCTCGATGACCGAGCCGTCAGCCAACCGAACTCCTCGAATTCGCTCCCCCTCCTTGACCAAGGCGACCACCATGGACCACTGGCGGATCTCCACCCCCAAACGCTCAGCCGCCTTGGTATAGGCAAAAGTCGTATAGAAGGGGTCGGCGTGGCCATCGCGTTGATGAAAAGTAGCGCCGAAGGAGCCTTCTACGTTGACGCTAGGCCAGCGGGCCTTTACTTCCTCGCTGGAGAGGATCTCGGTCATGACACCGAGCGACCGCTGAACGGCAACGCGGCTCTTCAAGTTATCCCATTCCTTCTCGGAGTAGGTCATTACCAGGTAACCGCCCTGCCACAGTCCGATTAGGTCAGCCGGGTAGTCCAACTCCTCGGCCAGCCCCTCGAACTTATCCAAGGAGCGCTTCATCAGGCCGATGTTGAACTCGGAGCCGAACTGGGCGCGGATCCCGGCGGCGCAGGAACCGCTCGAACCGGCGGTGACGAACTCTTTCTCCAGCAGGAGGATGCGCCCGGCTTTCTTGCGGGCCAGCTCGTAGGCAGTGGCCACGCCGGTGATGCCCCCGCCGATGACGATGATGTCGTAGGCCATCACTCTTCCTCCTTGAGGAAAACCTCGAAGGGGGTGGAACGCAGCACCGGGCGGACCACCGTAGGCCGGTAACGCACCTCGTCGATGGAGGCCAGCTTCCCGTGCTTGCGCAACTCGTTGAGAACCAGCAGGCGGCAGGTCTTCCCACCGCAGGGTCCCATCCCGATGCGCAGCCGGCGCTTCATCTGGTCCCACGAGGTGTAGCCCTCCTCGATGGCTTGATGCACGTCCTCGAGGGTCAAGTCCTCGCAGCGGCAGACGATGATCTTGCCAGCCCGCGGCGCCTGTGTAGCCCCCGGCAACTCGCCAGCCCCCGGCAACTCGCTAGCCCGCGGCAACTTGATCGGCAACTCGCCAGCCCGCGGCAACTCGCCAGCCCGCGGCAACTCGCCAGCCCGCGGCAACTCGCCAGCCCGCGGCAACTCGCCAGCCCGCGGCAACTTGATAGCCCCCGGCAGGGTGTCCCTGTCCATCTCACGCCCTCCTTTGGAAGAAACGCACGTCCATCACCTGGGATGCCGGAACGCGGATCTTCACCACGCTGGTCTTGGTGTTTCGGTCAATGCCGGGAAGCGTGTAGACCTTCTCCACCAACGCTTCGCAGATAACCTGGCCGTGGCGATCGAGGCCGTCCACGATCTCTCCTGCGGCCGGCAGAGGGATGAACTCGTAAGCAAGGGTCACATAGCCGTACTCGCCTTTGGTCTCTACCAGGAAGATAGCGATGCCGGGGCAAGCCGAGACGCACAATCCGCAACCGGTGCAGCGCTCCTGGTCGATGACAGGGATAGAGATGAGGCTCTCCATGGAGATGCACTTCAAATGACAAGAGAAGACGCAGGGGTTGCAGGGGATATCCTGAAAGCACTCATGCACCGCTACCGGGCCTCGGGCCATGCGCTCCGCGCTGGGGGCGCCGAGACGAAGGTTCTCCGGAGCAGGAATGCCGTCGATTTCAATCATCGCCTCTCTCCTTCATGCCGTGCAGTCGACCCAACCCGCGGCAGACGTTCTTGCTCAGCGAAGAACAGCGGAATTCTGCCAGGGAGTTGACGACATTGTCGATCTCGGCCTTGCTCACGGGGTTGCCGAGGCTCATGGCGGCGGCCATCCCGGCCACACGACCTTGCAGGCTGGCGGTAGTGGCTTCTTCGATACCAGCGACATCGCCGACCACCCAGAGATCGTGGCGGCTGGTTCGTCCGGTCTCATCGTGCCAGGGGACGAAACCGCCCAACTCGGGGATGAAGTGCTCCAAGACGCCCAGCTCGAAGAGCACGTCCGACAGCGGTGTCAGGCCGACAGCCAAGCAGACGACATCGACGTGGAAGGTGCGCTCGCTGCCGGGAAGAGGTTGGAAGTGATCGTCCACCGCGATGGTCTCGGCCCGCTCCACCTTCAAGTCACCGTAAACACCGGTGATGGTGCGATTCAAGAGGATCGGGATCCCGGCTCGCTGAATCTTGGCGGCGTGGACCCAGTAGGCGCCGCCCAGCTTGGGCAGAACATCGACGACGGCTGAGACAGAAGCGCCGGCTTGAAGCAACTGGTAGGCCACGATCACGCCGACGTTGCCCGAGCCGATGATCAGGTAGTGTTGACCGGGGAGCACCCCGTAGGTATTCATCAGGGTTTGGACCGCGCCGGCGCCGTAGACGCCGGGCATGTCATTGTTTTCAAAGAGAATCATCTTTTCGGAGGCTCCCGTGGCGATGATCGTCCGTTTCGGCTTAATCTTGACGTACCGATCGAGGTCGGCAACGATCCAGACCCCGTCCTTGTAGCCTCCGATAGCTTCCTTGCCCAGCAACGGCTGGATACGGGTGTTGGTCAAGACAGCCTTCTCCCACTTGGCAGCCAGCTCGATACCGCGTACACCGGCGCCGCGTTCGGCCCACCCGAAGAATTTATGGGTTTGCTTGACCAGTTGGCCGCCCAAACGCTCGAAACGGTCTACCAGGATGACCGAAGCGCCGGCCTCCGCCGCCGATAGAGCGGCGTTCATCCCGGCCGGCCCACCGCCGATCACCAGGACATCGGGCTCTTTCATCCGAGTACCCCCTTATCACGTTGCACCTGGACCTGCATCCCCTCCTTAATCGGCGTAATACAGGTGCGGACATTGGGCCGACCGTCCACATTCATGAAACATGAAGAACAATTCCCGATGGCGCAAAAAAAACCACGCGGGCGATGCAGATCAGGACTCTCGCGAAACATGGTCACCCCATTGGCAACCAGGGCGGAGGCAATCGGCTCTCCCTCGTATCCCTCCATTTCCTTGCCTTCAAAGAGGAAACGGATTTTCCTCTTGGTGGTGAAGGTAAGGATCGGGTGGACTTCAATCCTGCGCACAAGATCATCTCCTTCCGCTCGTGCGATTCGATTGGCGTTTTCACCAGCACGTTAGAGCGGATTGTAACAAAACGCGCTGCCGCGGGCTATCAAGTTGCCGCGGGCTATCAAGTTGCCGCGGGCTATCATGTGGCTGCGGATTATTGAGTGCCGCGGACTATCATGTGACTGCGGATTATTGAGTGCCGCGGATTATTGAGTGGTTTAGCAGTTGAGTGGTTGAGTCGCGGTGGGCGCGGTCAATCTGGCCGCAAAGAAGTCGAGCGTCGACAAAGAGCGACTTATCGGCCCAGGGAAAGTCAAGTCCTTGTACTCTTGAGGTCTCATCGACCCCGAGATGGTTACGCCGGAGTGGTCCTCGTAGGGGCGGGTTTCAAACCCGCCCACGCATGGGCTGTCTCAGCATCGTGAAGCATCATTCTCTAGAATACCCTGCCGGGGGGTTGATTGCCTTCCGGGGGTAATCGGCTGCTGCAAGTTGACTTGTTGTCGTCAGCCCTGATGTTTCCAGAGACCTTGTTTCTAGACATGCTGCCGCAGGCTGCTCAGTTGGGTTCAATATACGAAACTGCCTTACCCACTCAGTTTGAGAAAGAACCCTTGACGTCTTATCGACCCTGATCTGGTTGATGCCGGAGTGGTTCTCGCAGGGGCGGGTTAAAACCCGCCCCTGCACGGGCTGCCTCGGTATCGCAATGCTTCATTCTCCAGGACACCCTCCTGCCGCGAGCTATCAAGCTAGACAGCCCCCGGCAGGGTGTTCTGTAACATGCTGTTGGTTGGCTGATCAGGGGGCGCAGCCGAGGATTCAGGAGCTCCTTCCGGTCCCTTTTCAGGTGCGGGGGGGCCTGAGGCGCTCTGTTCTTCGTCAGCTCCCGTCGGGGAGGGAGAAGAAACTTTTGCGGCATCCTCAAAACCTACGTCAACTGAAGGGTCTGCGTCAACTTGACAGCCCCCGGCAGGGTGTTCTGGCGCGTCAGCCTGCGGCGGCACGATTTCGGCTTCTTGGGCGGGAGGTTGGAGGCAGGCGCGGAGGTCATCCGGCCAGCGCTCCAGATCGAGGAAAGTATACGAGAGGGGGGCGCCGTTGAGGAAGAGGCCCTCCCCCGGGAAGGCCGCAGCTTCCTCAAGTGTATGAAGCAGGCATTCGCGCGTTTCCAACTCGGGATCCACCTCTCGTGCCAGTTCCAGGGCTCGCCGGAAATTGTCCGCCAAGAGCGGGCAGCGCGGTGTGAAGATTGCTTCCAGCAGTTTCCCCGAGGAGCTCTGGAGCGCCGGTCCTGGTGAAAAGGCCACCTCGGCGCCCGGGCGGAAACGCTTAACCATCAACAGGTTGGGTATCTCGGCCGCTCTTTCGAAGCCGTACCCGGCCAGCAAGTCCTCCCCCAGACGAGGTGAAGCAAGGGCGCAGAGACCATCCTTGCTGCGAGAAGCGACCAAAGCTTGGGCCAACAGAAGACCCTCCACGCTACGCTCTCCTTCCTGGGCGCCAAGGAAAGCCAGGTAATAGAAATTATCTCCCACAAGGGGCGCGAAAGAGGAAGAAAGGGGGGCTAACTGCAAACAGCCGACACACTGCTCCTGCCGGGTAGCCTGGAAGAAACGCCATCCTCTCCTCCGCAGCTCCTCCAAGAAGACAGCCTGTTCTTCGTTGTGGCTCCCCCCGCAGGGACAAGCCAAGGTAGGGGTGATCTCGCCCAGCTCACCGACCTCTGTTGCGGAGAAGAGGGGGAGAGCCGTCTCCTTTGGCCGCCGCGGCCGAGCCGGCTTGCTCCTACCGCTGTCAACCGTGCCGCCTTCGAGCCCTAAGTCGCCTGAAGTCGCTTGCTGGAGTGAAACCAGAGAGGGGGGTGATTCGGCTTTGGGAGATGCTTCCTCAATTGAACACCCTGCCGGGGGCTGTCTAGCTGCCGGGGGCTGTCTAGCTGCCGCGAGCTGGCTACTTGCTGCGGGCAGGCTAGCTGCCGCGGTAGCGGCTAGCTGGCGGGACTGGATTGTCTCCCGCCACCCCTGGAAGAGAGAGGGCAAGATAAACTGGGGTCGCCGGCGCAGAAAGGGGTGGGCATCGGGGAGAAAGAGGTAGTCAAGCAGAGGAACGAGAATGTTGGCCATG
>JAPLHV010000005.1 GCA_026389455.1 Coprothermobacterota bacterium | reverse complement strand
TGTAAACGCTCATCATAAAGTTTACCACCGCGCTCATCAAATAGTTTACCAGTCTGAGCAGGGGTGAGACCCGAACTTCCGGGTCATGGCGTCGTACTCTCCAGGACAAGGACGAGGAGAGGATGAGAAAAATGGCCCCCCTTCCCCTCAGCCTCGCTGATTCCTTTGATCATACCGCAGCGCAGCGATCTTTTCTGTGACCATGATCACCCCCTCTCCCCTCGCTGGCGGGCCTGACTCTGACGGAGACGATAGGATTCCCCCTGCAGGACGAGGAGTTGGAGGTGATGGGTGAGACGGTCGAGCAGAGCAGCGGTCATCGTTGTCTCGCCGAAGGCCTCGCTCCAGCGGGAGAATTCCAGGTTGCTGGTGATCAGTACGCTCCCTCGCTCATAGCGTTCGGCGAAGAACTGGAAGAGCAGGGGGCCTTCTTCAGACAGGTTGACGTACCCCAACTCGTCGGTGATGACCAGGTCCAGACGGGCGTAGCTCTTCAGCAGCTTGGGGAGTCGCAGTTCCTTGTGGGCCAAGCGCAGTTCCTGGGCTAGGGCAGCTACTGTGGTGAATCGCACCTGGTAGCCGGCCAGGATCGCCCCGATGCCGATGGCCAGGTGGGTCTTTCCCATCCCAGAGGGACCCAGGATCACCACGTTCTCCCGCTCCCGCAGGAAATCTCCCTCGGCCAGGGCCAGTATCCTCGGCCGGGAAAGATCGGGAACCAGGCTGAAGTCGTAGGTTTCCAGGCTCTTGATGGCCGGGAAACGGGCCTGTTGCATCCTCCGTTGGAGAAGCCGCTGTTGTCTGCCGTCCACCTCCAAGGCCAGACAGGAGACCAGGAAATCGAGGGGATGCTGGTTGGCGGAGAGAGCTTCGCGCACAACCTGGGTGTAACCGTGCTTTAAGCTGGGCAGGCGGAGTTGGCGGCACTGAAGCTCGACCAGGGCGGCGGCAGCCTCTTTGGAGGACTGGCGATGGGAGGAAAGAGAGGAAAGAGCAAGAGAAGCGCTCATGCCGCGCCTCCCTGGAAGAATGGGGAAACAAGAAGGGGTTCTGGGGAAGGGGCTGTCTCGTCGTCATCATCCGGGTCGCTGCAGTCCAAGAGATGGTCATAGCGACTGAGGTCGGGAGAGGGCAGCCGCAGGTCGAGGAGCGGAAGCTGCCGGTGATCCTCTCCGTTTTTCATCCCTTCCCGCTCCATCCCTTCTATCCCGCTCCCCCGCAGGAGGAGGCGCTGGACGCCATCTGCCGTCAAGCGATTCCAGCCCATCGCTTCTTCCAGGGCCTGGGCCACAAGCAGAAGCGACCACCGCTCCAGTAAGAGGAGGATCTTGGCAAACTCGCGATAGCCAAGGGGGCTCTCTTTCTCCAAGCGGCGGCGGGCCAGCTGAAAGGGCTCCGGCAAAGCGCGCACGGCTTGGGCGTGGAGAACGCTCCTGGGCTTGCGGCCGATCACCGGGAGGATGTGGGGAAAAGAGACGATGCGTTCCCCGCGGCCCTGACTGCGCGTATGCAGGGCGATGCATTCCCCTTTGGCGAAGATCTCCAGGCAGTCGGGGAAGGCCCACAGGACGAGGCGCTGGTGGGCATAGCGGCAAGGGACGGAGTAGCTGTTGCCATCGAAGTGCACCATGGACATCTTGTCGGCTACCCGCCAATGAGGGACGGCCGGGCGAAAGGGGCGAAGGGGCAGGGGGCGAAGAGCGGCTTGTTCCTTCTCCCAATCCTCCCCTCTTTCCTCCCGCTCCCGTTGACACCACTGCAATACAGGACGCCCTGCCGGGGGCTATTATGTTCAGTTCCTCCATTGAATGCACCCGGGGGACCGGGGTGAGGGCGTTGCGGCGGACCGTGCCGACCAGGTTCTCCCAGGACGCCCTGCCGGGGGCTATGAAGTTCTCGTTGCCGCGCCCGGGCCGGCAAAAGATGCTATCAAAGAGGTAGTGCGCCCGCAGGCTGCTGAAGGCGGGGTTCTCCTCCCGTTGCGGCCCGAGGAAGATGCGGATCACGGCGGAACGCAGATTGTCATAGCGAATCGCCTGAGGAACCCCCTCCAGCCAGGTGAAAGCTTGCAGGTGGGCGTCAAGGAAGGATTCCAGACGGCAGTGACGGTAAGCCCGGACGAAGGAGACGCCGCTGCGCCGCAGCTTCAGACAGAAGAACGAGACGACCAGCGGATCCTGCTGGTAGAAGACGGTGGCTTCTCCCCAGTCGGCCTCAGCCACCTCCCCCCAGTCGGCAGTGAGGGGGATGAAGACCTCCCTGGTCTTCTCCCGCAGGATAGCCACTGCCCGTCGGACGGTGGACTCTCCGCCCCGGAAGCCATATTCCTCCACCAGACGGTGATAAATGCGGTGGGCGGTATGGTGTTGCTTGCGGGGAGCTTGCCGGTCTTCTTCCAGCCAGCTTTGGATGAGGGGGAGGACCGGATTTAAGACAGGGGAAGGCTTCCGGTCGGGCAGGCGATAGCAGGGCATCTCGGCTGATTGCAGGGACTTATGCACCGATGGGCGGGAAATCCCCAACTCCCGGGCGATGCGCCGCATGCTCCAGCCGCAGAGGAAGTACCGCTTGCGGATCTCCTCGAGGGTGACCATCTTGAGCATTCCTTTCCTCCTGTCGTTGAGCTATGAATCAGCTCCAACGTACAGGACAGAGCGCTCAGGTGGTAAACTTTATGATGAGCGAAAGAGGCCGGATTGGTAAACTTTTTCGCGAGCGTTTACAAACGGGCGGTTTTAAGCGAGAAATCCCCTCCTGTGCAGAAATGAGGCGATACGACGAGGGGCGAGCATTGCCGATGAAGGGAGCTGCTCCTGCTATACTTCAGACCGGTAGGCGGTTTTCCTCGCACCGATGAGTCGGCCGGGTTCGACTGCCCGATGCTGGGCGCCAGACCGTTCGACGTGAGCAAGGTTCCAAGAAAACGAAAGAGGAGTCAAGACCATGTTCTTTTTTGACACAACTTATTTGTGGTATGTGCTCATCCCGACCGTTGTCCTTTCGCTTGGGGTGCAGCTCTACCTGAAGGCGACCGTCTCCAAGTGGAGTAATGCCCGCAATAGCCAAGGGCTCACCGGTATCCAGGTGGGGCAAGCTCTCTTTCAACGAACCTCCCTCAAGCCGATCCCTTTGGAGCGTACACCCGGAACCCTCAGTGACCACTTTGACCCCCGTAGCAACGTCGTGCGTCTTTCTGAAGCAGTCGCCAACCAGCCCTCGGTTGCGGCCATGGCCATCACCGCTCACGAGTTGGGGCATGTCGAGCAACATCAAGCTCGTTCCCCCTGGATCGTCATGCGGAATATTCTGCTGCCCGCGTTGCAGTTCAGCCCGATGGTTTCCTACATTGCGATTCTGGTAGGTTTTTGGCTTAACATGACCGGGTTGATCTGGATTGGAATCGCTTTCTTTGGTCTGATGGTAGTCTTCATGCTTCTCACCTTGCCAGTGGAAATCGATGCCAGCCGGCGGGGGCTACGACTATTGCGCCAAGCTAACCTCTTGCAAACGGAGGCCGAGGCCGGCGGCGCTCGGCAGGTACTCAGCGCAGCCGCTTTAACCTACGTGGCTGCCGCCGTCACGGCGGTGCTGCAGTTGCTCTACTACATCAGCCTGGTTTCGCGCCGGAACTGAGGGAGTGGTCTCCGGCAAGCAACTTTCTCCCGAGATAACTCTGACAATCCCGGGAAGTCCGGCAAACCGCGTTGCGATGAGCCAGCGCCTGACTAACGGCGGGAGGGCAGGGCGTAGGCCAGCGCCCCAGCGATGATCTGAGCTACAGCAGCCGCGAAAAGCAACACCAGGCCGATCCCGACCCCTACGAAGGAACCTGCCAAGAGCAGATAAGCCAAGCGCAGATACCCTTGCGGGGAAGGGAAGACCGGCAGGTACACGATTGCCATCCACCATCCCACGGCAACTACCGCCAGAAAGAAGCCACTCGTGAAATAGTTCCATTTGCGCCAGGTGAGTGCCGGTCTGCCGGTTAGCGCCCGGGCCAGAGTCACCCATAGATCAACGAATGAACCGAAGGCCGCAGCGAGAGGAACCAACCACATCCACCAGACGATCTTGGCGTTGATCATCAGATTCAGTGGGCTGGTCCCACTCTCCGTACCGATCCAGGGGAGAAAGAAGGCGATGATCACCAAGAGGTCGGCCAGGATTTGAAGCAGATCGGCGCCCGCGTATGCAGGGTAGGGCCGAGCATTGGCGATCGTCTTGAGTGCGGTTGGTTGAGCAGGTGCGATGGGTGCGGCAAACGTTGGAGTCTCCTGCGTTTCTGGTGCAATGGCCGGAGTCTTCGATAAAACCGTTGCTGGTGGTGGGGTTGGAGTCAAGGCGGGCGACATTCCCCCTGTTGTCTCAGGAAGCGTTAGAGGAGTGCCGCATTGGGGGCAGAACCGGGCTTGCGGTGAGATGTTCCGGCCGCACTGGAGACAAATCATATCCATCCCTCCAAAGGGTAGATTAACCCATTCAGGCTTACACCAGTGTAGCAGCAATGGTTGAATTGCTCACCATTGAAACGTGGCGGAATGCCTCCCTGATCCGTAGAGAAAGTGCGCCGGACCCACCTCGGCTTCCGGTTAAGTCTCCTCTTCCTCGACTTGATCAGAGAGCGTTTTGATTGTCTCAGGATTGCTATCGAAGGAAACGACCCGCGCCTTGGGCGCCTGCTGGAGGAGGACTTGCCCTCCTCCTTGCCCCTCACCGGGGAGTTGCGCTACACCAGTTTCAGGCCTCACCGGGTCTTCCTGGACAGAGCCGATGAGACCAGTGAAGTTCCGGTCATCGGCGATTGGGTGAAGATCTTCGCCCGCAACTCCAAGGCCTTGGAACGACTCCTTCCTGCCATAGAGGGCTTCACTGAGATCAGGGTGGCAGGAGCGGCTTCCTGGATCTTGGAGCGCCTGACTAGGGAGTGGGAGATCCTTTGGGTAAGCCGGCGCCCGCACAAGCCTGTGGCGCCTTCCGCCGGGAGCACGGCGGCGATGAAGAGTCGGAACAATACTTGCGTAAGCAGATTGAAGACCATCCCAACATCGCAGTTTTCGAAGGGGAGCGGCCGGTGGCCTGGTCGCTGGTACACTGGGATGGGGCGATAGGCCCTTGCTTCACGCTACCCGAGGCGAGGGGCCGGGGGTACGCCTCCACGATCGCTTGGGAGCTTTCGCGGGTGCTATTGGAGATGGGCCGGATCCCCTATTTCTATACGTTACAGGAGAATCCAGCCTGCGGCAGCATGTCTACTTCCCGCCACAGCGTCTGGCCCAGCGCATGGGCTTTCGCCAAGGCTGCGCGGCGCACTGGTTCGGGGCTCGGCGAAGGACTGAGGCGAGGTAGCATAGCGGTAGAGAAAGGGAAGAGCGGCTCTTTCGCGATCGGTTAATAGAAAAGGTTGGGGATCGGAAAGAGCTCGATACGATGCGACCTCCCGACAGGCTCAGGCAGTTGTGGAGGTCTCGAACTGGCTATTATAGAGCTCAGCATAGAAGCCGCCGGCTGCCAGCAGTTCTGTGTGGGTTCCTTGCTCGACAATGTCCCCGTCGCTCATCACTAGGATCAGATCGGCATCGCGGATGGTGGACAGTCGGTGGGCAATGATGAAGCTGGTGCGGTCCTTCATCAGGTCGAGCATGGCTCTCTGGATCAGCACCTCGGTACGGGTATCGACCGAGCTGGTGGCTTCGTCCAGGATCAGGATCTTTGGATCGGCCAAGATAGCCCGGGCGATCGTCAGGAGCTGCATCTCACCCTGTGAGACGTTCGAAGCTTCCTCGTTCAGCACCATATTGTAGCCGTCCGGCAAGGCGCGGACAAAATGGTGAACGCGGGCTGCCTTGGCAGCAGCGATCACTTCCTGGTCGGTGGCGCCTTCGCAGCCGTAACGGATATTCTCCATGATGGCGCCGTTGTAAAGCCAGGTATCCTGTAGGACCATGGCGAAGATCTGGCGCAGATCCTGGCGGGCGAAATCGCGGATGTCATGGCCGTCCACCAGGATGGCGCCGCTGTTGACGTCGTAGAAACGCATCAGCAGCTTGACCATGGTCGTCTTGCCGGCGCCGGTAGGGCCGACGATGGCGATCTTTTGGCCAGGAGCAATAGTGGCGCAGAAGTCCTTAATGATGATCTTGTCCGGGCTATAGCCGAAGCGGACGTTGCGAAACTCCACGGCTCCCTCAACAGTCTTGAGCTGGACAGGGTCCGCTGTCTCCGGGGTTTCCTCGGCCTCGGCCAGGAACTGGAAGACGCGCTCGGCAGCAGCAGCAGTCTGCTGGAGGATATTGGAGATGTTGGCGATTTGTGCGATTGGCTGGGTGAAGGAGCGCACGTACTGGATGAAAGCCTGGATGTCGCCGACGGTAATCGCGTTGGAGATGGCCAACCAGCCACCCAGAATGCACACTGCCACATAACCCAGGTTCCCGACGAAACTCATCACCGGCATCATCAGGCCGGAGAGGAACTGCGACTTCCAGGCTGAGCTGAAGAGAGTGCCGTTGATCTTGTCGAACTTGGCGACGCTCTTTTCCTCGCCGTTAAAGGCTTTCATCACCACATGGTTGCCGTACATCTCCTCGACGTGGCCATTGATGTGACCAAGGAAATCCTGCTGCTGCTTGAAGTATTTCTGCGACTTGCCAATGACGAAACCGATAATCAGCAACGAAAGCGGGATCATGCAGAGGGCCACGAGGGTCATCAGCCAACTGATGGTGAGCATCATTACCAGCACACCGATGATCGTCGTCACTGAGGTGATGATCTGGGTGAGGCTCTGGTTGAGGGTCTGGCTGACGGTATCGACGTCGTTGGTGACGCGTGAAAGCACTTCCCCATGGTTCGTGCCGTCGAAATACTTTAACGGCATGCGATTGATCTTGGCGGCGATTTCCTTGCGGAAGCGGTAAGTGATCTTCATCGAGACATCAGACATGACCCAACCCTGGATATAGCTGAAGACCGAAGAGACCAAATAGAGGCCCAGCATGATCAGGATAATATTGCCGATATAGGTGAAGTCGATCCCGGCGCCCGTCCCGCTGATCTGTCCGACCACCCCCTCGAAGAGCTTGGTGGTAGCCATTCCCAGGATCTTAGGGCCGATGATGGCGAAGATCGTGGAAGCAACAGCGAAAATCAGCACGATCAGGATTGCGACCTTGTACGTGCCGAGGTACTGAAGCAACTTGGCCATGGTCCCTTTGAAATCGCGGGGTTTCTCGCCTTTCATCATCATGCCCATCGGACCGCCCCGGCCCATCGGACCGCCCCCCATCGGACCGCCGCGGGCTTGTCCGGGGCGGAACTGTGAAGGAGGATTTCTAGGGGAATGATTTTGCATGTTCATCCCAGTTCCTCCATGCTCAGTTGAGAGAGGGCGATCTCGCGGTAGGTCTGGCAGCTTTCCATCAGTTCATGGTGTGTGCCCTTGCCGACTACCTCGCCATCGTCGAGGACAATGATCTGCTCGGCGTTCTTGATCGTAGAGACGCGCTGGGTCACGATCAACACTGTGCTGGCGCCTGTTTTCTCCTTGAGAGCTCTGCGCACGGCCGAGTCGGTGCGGAAATCGAGCGCCGAGAAACTGTCATCGAAGATATAGATAGGCGGTTTCTTCACCAAGGCGCGGGCGATGGATAGGCGTTGCTTCTGGCCGCCGGAAACGTTCGAGCCGCCCTGGGAGATCTCGGCGGAAAGACCCTCCGGGTTGGCGAAGATGAATTCGCTGGCCTGGGCGATGTCGGTCGCTTCCCGTAGTGTGTCGCTGGTGGCATGTTCGTCGGCGTAGAGCAGGTTGCTTTCAATTGTGCCGGAGAAGAGCGCTCCCTTCTGCGGGATGAAGCCGATTTTGTCGCGCAGATCGCTTTGGCGAACCTGGCGGATATCGGCGCCATCTATGTAAATGGCGCCTTCTGTGACCTCATAGAAACGGGGGATCAGGTTGACGACGGTGCTCTTGCCTGAACCGGTAGCGCCGATCAGGGCTGTCATTTGGCCTGGCTGGGCGGTGAAGTTGATGTCGCACAGAGCATCCTCCAGGGCGCCGGGGTAACGGAAGCGGACGTGACGAAACTCGACTGTACCGGTGAACGGCCGGGGAAAGGGCTCGGGATTGGGCGGGTCCATGATAGCCGGCTTGACTGCCAGCACATCAGCGATGCGGCTGCCTGACACCGAAGCCCTGGGCAGGATAATGAACATGAATGATAACATCAGGAAAGCGAAGACAATCATGATGGCATACTGCATGAAAGCCATCATGTCTCCGACTTGCATGGTTGACTGAGCCACCTGGTGAGAACCAACCCAAATGATCAGCACGGTCAGCCCGTTCATGATGAACATCATCACCGGCATCATCGTGACCATGATGCGGTTGACGAAGAGGGTCGTCGCGGTCAGATCCACATTGGCACGATCGAAGCGGTTTTCCTCGAACTTCTGCTTGTTGAAGGCGCGTATGACCATCATCCCGGAGAGGTTCTCGCGAGTTACCAGGTTCAGCCGGTCAATCAAACTCTGGATGATCTTAAATTTTGGCAGGGCGATGGCGAAGACCACTAGGATCAAGCTGATCAACGTCACCACCGCCACGGCGATGATCCACCACATCGACGAGCTTTTATCGATAGCTCGGATGATTCCGCCCACGCCGATGATCGGCGCGTAGAAAACCATGCGGATCAGCATAATGACGGCCATTTGGATCTGGGTAACATCGTTGGTGGAGCGGGTGATTAGGGATGCGGTGGAGAATTTATCAAATTCGCTATTAGAGAAGCTCTCCACTTTCTTAAAGACCTCCTTGCGGATGTCGCGGGCTGATCCGGCAGCCGTACGAGCCGAGAGGAAGCCGACTGCCACCGAGCAGGCCATAGACAGCAAGGAGATGAGCAGCATCAGGATCCCGACCCGGACGATGTAGTCTATCTGGAGCTTGCCGGTATCCATGCCGAGGGCTGTGTACTCTGCCTTCACCGCCCCTACCGCCATCTGGGTGATCATGCTGTCGCCCAGGGAGGAGAACTTCTGATCGAGGGTGGTCGCAATCTGTGCCTGCCCAGAGGCGGGCAGCTTGGACAGCAGGGCGAAGATGTCAGTCCCGGGTGGGATTTTGGACAGGTCAAAGCCAAACTGCTGGGAGAGGGCGGCGGCCTTGGTGGGGTCAGCCATCGCTTGTTCCAGTGCGGAGACGGCGACGAAAGCCTTGCCCATGACAGGGTTCAGCTTTTCCGTCTCCGCTGCGCTGATCGGCTTCAGCACATAAATCGGCTCCTTGGCAAGGCTGGGGTATGACGGGAGGTATTTGGCATAGTCAGGCGAGTCTTGATTCACCAGTGTATAGTCGCTCAATACCTGATCTTTGGCTTCAGCGCTCATCATCACGAGGAGTTTGTTCATCTCGCTGGCGCGAATAGCCACGGGTACGGCGTTTTCCACGCCGCCTTGCTGGATGCCGTTGTTGACGATCCTCGACATATAGTCCGGCAGTGCCAGGTCGGCATTCGCTTGGATGAACAGCAGAGCGATGGAGAGTAGGATCAAAAGGGCATACGGTTTAAGGTATCTGACTAGTCGCAGCATCGTTTTTCCTGTGTCTAAGGAGAGGGTGGTCCGTCCACGACTGACTCGAGTCGTGGTTCGAGCTGGTTGGCTTTGTCGATCAGGATCTTCAAGGCCGCTGTGATCTGTTCCTTTTCACCGGCAGAGAGGGTCAGAGCCAGGTCGTCCAGCCAGCCCCGGCGAGCATGGAGGCTTTCCTGAATGGTCCGACGTCCCTCGTCGGTCAAGACGATTTGTTTGAAACGACGATCATGCGGATCTTCCGAGCGAAGGATGAGGCCCTGTTGCACCAGACGCTCCAGCATCTGGCTGGCGCTGGCGCTGGTGACACCGAGGTCGTCGCCGAGATCGGAGACGCAGCGCACACCCTTGTCGATATGGAATAAAGCGCCGATTTGCGACATGGAGAGGCCCTTTGCCTTGGAGAAACGGATGACGCTGCTCATGGAGCGGTGCATAAAAATCTCTATCCAGTCATGGAGAGTTCTGAGGAATGGATCGGTCAATCGCATCTATTAGCCTTTCCTAACTATCAATAAGCCGGTAGCATACCAGGAGTCGAAGTCAAGGGCAAATAAGCGGTCCCAACGGCGAACCGCTTTGGAGGGATTATTTTTGCAAGAATGATGGTAAGGTTTAGGCGGCTTCTAAGTGATGATGGCTTGCTCAATGAGTGAAAAGTGACCTGGAGAGGGCAGCCTGGGGGCGATGAAGCAGGGTGTCTCTGGCCAATTGGAGAAGCTGAACGAGCCCCCGCAATACTCTGGTCGACCAGCGGGTTAGTCTTGTTTCATGCAGCCGTTGCTGCGTTTGATCTAGAATAGGGAATCGACACCAACATTTAGGAGGAAGCGACCATGACGGAACGAACGGTTGGACGAACTGTACGAGGTATTCGAGCTCCTATGATTCACCAGGGAGACGATATCGTGAAAATCACCATTCAGAGCGTGCTGCGGGCGGCGGAACAGGAAAGATTCGATCTCGTCGACAGAGATATCATCGCCATCACCGAGTCCGTCGTGGCTCGCTCCCAAGGAAATTACGTCTGCGTAAACGATATTGCGGAGGAGGTTACCCGCAAACTGGGCGATCGCGTGGCTGTCGTTCACCCCATTCTTAGCAGAAACCGTTTTGCCCGGATCTTGAAAGGCATTGCACGGAACCGCAAGGAAGTGCTGTTGATGCTCAGTTACCCCAGCGATGAGGTAGGGAACCCAATCATGGATTCTGCGGAGATGGAGAAACAAGGCATCAACTCGCACAAGGACACCTTGACGGAGGAAGACTATGTTCGCCGCTTTGGGCATTTCCAGCACCCATTCACTGGTGTAGATTACCTTCAGTTCTACAAAGATATCATTTTGAAAGAGGGCGCTAACCCCACTGTCATTTTCTCCAATGATGTAGCGGCGATCCGAGAGATGGCGCCGGCTGTTCTGGTAGCGAGCATCCACAATAACGAACAGGTAAAACGCGCCATCATCTCTGCAGAAGGGACGAATCTTGATCCTATTGCCGTCCTTGACTTAAGTGAGCTTTGCAACGATCCGCACCCCACCAGAGGATACAACCCGACCTTTGGTTTGTACGGCTCGAACATGGCCGATGAAGCGGAGACGCTGAAGCTGTTCCCCCGGCCTTTCAACGAAGCGGGAGACCGCTATGTGGTTCTCATTCAAGAGGGAATCAAGGCAGCCACTGGCAAGCAGGTGGAGGCGCTGATCTATGGCGACGGTTGTTTCAAGGATCCGGTGGCCGGCATCTGGGAATTGGCTGACAAAGTAGTCGCACCGGACTATACCGACGGGCTGGTGGGAACGCCCAATGAGCTGAAAATGAAGTATTTGTTGGACAGCAAACACAAAGCGCACCGAGGTCAGGAAGCGGAGCGAGCGATTAGGGAAGAGATCCTCCAAAAAGAGCGCGACCTGAAGGGGAAGATGTCATCGGAAGGCACCACCCCCCGGCGGCTCGTCGACCTGATCGGCAGCCTCTGCGATCTGGTCAGCGGCAGCGGTGACCAGGGAACCCCGATCGTGCTGATCCAAGGCTATTTTGATAACTATGCGTCCCCAGCAAGCGCAAAATGGCAGGCTTCCTGAGTTGGCAAAAGAACGAAGGTCGTAAGCCGGCGACAGAGCGCAGCAATTGCCGGATCCCGTCTTCGTCATGAGAAAAGCGGAAGGGGCGGCCAAAGCCGCCCCTTCCTACATCCAAGGGAGGTGGAGCAGGGAGGTTGGTCCCTGCCGGATCTAGCGTCTAGAGCGGCGGCTCGGTGCTGACCTCGATCAACATCTCGTTGCCGTCGCTGGTGTGGAGGCCACGGTGGCTCATGGCTGCCTCAGCGACCCAACTGAAAGCCCAGTGGACCGAGGGGACATCCGAGTAAAGCGGGGTGAGGCCGGTACCGATCAGAGGGCCGCGCCCGAAGGAACGGTCGATCAAAGTCACCGTTTCAGCGCGGGTGATGGTCTGATCGGGGCGGAAGTCGCCGGAGGGGTACCCGGTGATGAAACTGGCGCGTTGCGCCGCCTCCACATTGCCTGCCGCCCAGTGGCCGGCGATGTCCGGGAAGGTGGGCGGGGCGACGATCAGCGAGAAGAGGCCACGGGCTCTCACCATCACGGTGGCCAACTCGGCGCGGGTGATGGAGCGTTCAGGTCCGAAAGTGCCGTCCGGGTAACCATTCATCACGCCGCTGAAGACCACTGCGTTGATATAGGGGAAAGCCCAGTGGTTGGAGGGCACGTCGGAACCGATATTGGCGGTCATGGTGGTATCCAGGCTGAGGATGCGGGAAAGTATGGTGGCGATCTCAGCGCGGGTGACGGGCTTCTCCGGAAGGAACGTTTTATCCAGGTAACCTTTGATGTAAGCGCGGTGGAAGACCGGGCCGACTAATATCAGCACGGTGGCAGTGACGGCATTCTGGAAGCCGGAGACCTTGCCGGTGATCACGTTAGCGATGAGGGTTCCGTCGACGACTGTGCTTGGCACGGTGAATTGAGCCATCATTGTGCCGTTGGCGCCTGGGGGCAGGTCGCCCACATTCCAACTGATCTTATTATTGACTGTATCCACGGTAGGGGAGGGGTTGCCATTGAGGAAGGTGGTGTTGGCTGGGATCGGCTCTTCGATGATCACCGAGGGCAAGAGCATGTTACCATTGTTGTTGTAGGTGATCAGGTAGGTGATGTACTCGCCGGACTTCACCGAGTCAGCGGTGGCGATCTTCACCAACTGCAGCATCGAGGGGGCCAGCGAACCCACCTGGAAGGTGGCCGCAGCGCTGACGGGGGTCATCCCGCTCAAGGAAGCGACAGCCGTGTTGGTCACAGTGCTGCCCACTGTCGCGGCGGGGTCCAGCAAAGCGGCCAGGGTGACGGTGCCGGTCTGTCCGGGGGGCAGGTTGGACACTGTCCAGTTCAGCACCGTGCCGGTCTGGGTGAAACCGGTGGAACCACCAAGGAAGGTAAGGCCGGGGGGCAGGGTATCGGTGATGGTGAGGGCAGGGAGGGTGGGGTTGGTGGTGGGATTGGAGTAGGCGATGGTGTAGTTGACTGTCTCGCCGGGGAGAACATTGGTCTTGTCCACCGTCTTGGCCAAGGTGATGTTGTTGGGGACGCC